>CAZOQD010000070.1:0-4557 GCA_964581925.1 Candidatus Woesearchaeota archaeon | reverse complement strand
AGTCGCAGGAATATGGAGCTTCCTCAACATCTACTACATCCTCTTACCAGTTTTCACAAAAATGAATCAACAAGATTTGCAAGAATCTTTAAACTACGTATTCAAATACTTATACATCATCGCCATCCCTGCCATATTCGGAATATTCGTCCTAGGAGGATACATAGTAAAACTAATCTACGGAATCGAATACCTCCCAGCCGTTTTCCCATTCTACATTCTATCTCTCCTAATCCTCATGACTCCTCTAGCCAGCATAATCGAATCCTTATTCTCAGCCAGGGAAAAACCCAAATACTTAATCAAAATAATAATCTTATCAACAATTCTTGGAATCATCTTAAACTATATTTTCATAACTATCTTCATCAAAACCTCAAGTCATATGGCCATAGTGGGCGTAGCCATAGCAACAGTAATAAGCCAAACATTTTACTTATTAGGAATATTATTGTACACAAAAAAAGAACTAAACATATCCCTAGATCTAACACATCTAACAAAACCACTCATAGCCTCAGCAATAATGGCATTAATTCTTTTCTCAATAAACTTAATGATAGACCTCAACTTAATCATAGGAATCTTAGAAATCTTACTAGGCGCTATAATCTATTTCTCAGTAATGTTCCTAATTAAGGGAATAGGAAAAAAAGACATCCATCTTCTAAAAAAGATTTTTAAGGATTTAAAGTCTAGATAAATCACTAACCTCTTCTTTCAACATTTGGATTTTTCATTAAATTCTCTAACGTTCCAACATGAGATCCTTGAATAACTTCTCCTTCTTTAAGGTAAATAGCTGTAATTTTTCTAGTTGATGAATCTCGATCATAATTACCTCTAACATCCAAGATTTTAGGTGAAATCTCACTATTAATATCAAATAACTGCAAACTACCCTGTTGTAAACCCTCTTCAATATAAATTTAATTTCCTTCTGGCTGTTCAGTAAATTCAGATGAGACTACTAACACTTGTAATCTATGATGCACATTCTCGTTTTTATAATCAATATCAACCGTTGAACTAATTGGTATTCTCACGCTATCTGATTTAAATCTTGATAAGATATCTTGATTTTCCATGCCTAGAGGCGATATTTTCCCTTTTTAAATTTTACCATTTCAAAAAATCAATCATCTAATCTCATCTACCCTCAATCCATCCCTCATATTATTAAAACTATGTATATCCTTTTAAACTCTCATCAAATTTCTCTAAAATGAAAAAACAAATTGTTTTCGTAGAATCATATCCAGAAATAATGGTCTACAAAATGGCAAGAATTTTCAAAGAAAAAGGATACGAGACCGTCTCAATAAGATTACTAAAAAGTAAAGGCCTCTCAGAAGATTTTTACAAAAAAGCCTATGATAAGATAATCCGATTTAACCTCGATTACCACAAACTAAACCTAAAAAACTTACCTGCAATTTTAAACTCTTCATTAAAAGGATTAAAAGATTTTAACAAAGCAGTAAGGGAAATAAGAAAATTAAAACCCTACATAGTTCTAGGAAGAGCTTATCCCAGCTGGCCAATAGCCATAACTAGATTCTTATACAAAGGACTTCTAATTTATTTTCCATATGATATAAGATCAATAACTCAAGTAAGCCAACCAACCTCAACAAATCAAGAAAGTAACAAAAACCAAACAAATCAAACCAACAAAGATAAAAAAAGCACAAAAAGGCTTAGCGATATGAAACAATTCGAATTAAATGCAGAAAAATACTGTTTCCAAAATGCCGACGGAATAATCCATAAGGGAAGTCCAGAAGAAATCGAACATTTAAAAAACGGGATTTACAAAAACATAAAAATCTCTGATAACATAATTAACATTCTACCTTACTGCTCAAAAGAATTCATAATTCCAATCAACAAAAACAAGCTATCAAAAAAAGACAAAGAAATACATACTGTCTACATAGGTGCATCTGGAGGAACCGATCCAAAAGGAACCTGCGACGAGCTTTTTGACTATTCAAGAGTATTAGCAGACCAAAAGATACATTCACATTTCTATATGAAACCCAATACTCTATCAAAAGAAGAGATAGTAAAACTTTACAGAAATGCAGCAGGAGATTTATTTGATACTGGATATTTTCACCTACATCAACCTCTAGAACCAGACGAAGTAGTAAAAGAGATATCAAAATATGATTTTGGTTGGACTTTCTATAATCATGTTGACGATGAACAAGGCTACACTGATCTAAATGCCAAGTTCACTACTGGAAATAAAATAGCATCTTATCTCGAAGCAGGTCTTCCTTTCTTTTACTCAACGTCATTTGACTTCTTACATGAAACAATGAAAAAATATAATTTGGACCTTCCAATAAAAGACTTAGATGAAGCAACTAAAATTGGTCAAATGATAAAAAAAATAAACTATAACAAACTTATCAAAGACGTAGAAAAAGCCAGAGAAGATTATTCAATGGAAAAACACTTCACAAGGATAGAAGAGTTTGTTGAAAATACTATCAAAAATAATAAAAACAAAAGACTAAAAAAAAACATAAAAAACAACTCACTCAACAAATCAATATCTCAAAACTACACAACAAGAACTAGTTGCAGATTATGCAACCAACCATCTGAACTCGTTTTACAATTTGAACCAACTCCTCATGGAGATGCTTATCTATCAAAAGGAAGAGAACAAGATACCAAGGAAAAATTCCCACTAGACCTAATGTTATGTAAGGATTGCGAATTCATACAATTAAAACACATAGTAAATCCAAAAATCTTATACAGAAACTATATCTATCAATCCTCAGATTCCCTAGGACTCCAAAAATATTTTGCAGATTATGCCTCTTCAATATTAGCCAATGAAACAAATAGTAAGAACAAATTAGCAGTAGACATAGGAAGCAACGAAGGATTATTATTAAGCTCATTAAAAGAAAAAGGAATGAGGGTACTAGGTGTAGAACCTGCTAAAGAAATCGCAGAAAGAGCCAACGCCAAAGGAATCAAAACCATAAATCAATTTTTCAACACAGAAACAGCAGAAAAAATAAAACAAAACCACGGACAAGCCAACATTATAACTGCAAACCACGTTTTCGCAAATATCGACAACATAGACAACTTAATCGATGGAATTAAAACCCTCCTCTCACCTAATGGAACTTTCATCATCGAAACCGCAAACCTATCAGATATAATAAACAATAACATATTCGACAACATCTACCACGAACACTTATCCTATTTTTCTATAAAGTCCTTAAAACTATACCTGGAAAAAAATGGCATGGAATTATTCAACGTCACCCACTCACCAATCAAAGGAGGATCTATCCGTCTAAGTTTTCAGTTTAAAAATAGCGCTAAAAAACCCATTTCCCAAAATGTCAATAACTTCTTAAAACCCGAAGAAAAATCTAAATTAAGCAATAAAGAAACATATAAAAACTTCGGCAACAGAATAAACGAAGAAGGAAAAAGAATCAACAATATCCTAAATAAATTAAGCAAAAACGGAGAAATCGCAGGATTTGGTGCCGCTGTAGGATCAACTACAATGATTTACCAATGGCATTTAGAAAAACATCTAAGATATTTAGTGGATGACAATCCATCTAGACATAACCTACTAAGTCCTGGATTACAACTTCCAGTCTTGCCCCCATCAACCCTAAATAAAAAAAACCCAATAGCAACATTAATATTAGCATGGAGATATTCCGATCCAATCATAAAAAACAACAAATCATACATAGAAGATGGTGGAAGCTTCATTATTCCATTTTCAGAATCAAATATCAATAAGACATATTAAGATTTATCAAAATTATTTTCACCAACCATTTCATCCAAAGATTCACCCACTTTCCTAAATTCAAAATCAATCGCCTCTCTCAACTTCCCACTATCAAGAGTTATATTCTTAGGTATTTTAAAAGGCAAATCCAACCTATCAACAGATCCAGCCACTATCTCTCCAGAATTTATCCCCATCCTTTCCTTAACAAGTCTAGCAAAATCAACCCTACTAAAAAATTCAGGAGCAACAACATTATACAACCCCCTAAGACTTTTCTCAATCATCAAATCCAAACATCTAACCAAATCCCTAACATCTGTAAAACTCATTATCTGATCACTAAAACAATAAATCTCCTTATCATTCTTCAATTTTCTAGCAATCTCCCAGATTATACTATCATCTTTCTCTTTAACACTATAAAGCTTACACGTCCTTAATATCAAAAAATCCTTACCACTACTCAAAAAAAAATCTTCAACCTCTTTTTTATGTTCCCCATAAATATTACAAGGATTAGTCTCATCTGTTTCATTATAATTCCCCTTATTTCCATCAAAAACATAATCCGATGAAAACCATATCGGAAAAATACCCCTTTTCCATAACTGTTTAATAAGAGATTTAGTTCCCTCAACATTTATCTTATAGGACCTTTCAGGATACTTATAACATTCTCCAACACTGGTAATTGCAGAAGTGATAACTGCATACTTAACATCACTAACATCTATAGACTCAAGATTCGGTTCACTCAAATC
>CAZOQD010000069.1:0-4715 GCA_964581925.1 Candidatus Woesearchaeota archaeon | reverse complement strand
TTCTGAAGGTATGTCTTTGTTTATTATTTTACAGAAGATGCAGTTTGAATTATTTGTTGACATAAAAGTTAAAAGAATTAATTGTTTTTAAGTTTTATTATATGGTTCCTTTATATAATGGTATAGTAATATTTAAATAATCTTGTTTCTTTTTTATGCAATGAGGATTAAATTGAAGAAACCTCGAGAATTTTTTGATCGAGTAATGAAGAATGAGAAAGCAAGTTTAAGGCAGTTATCAAAACAATTGGGAATAAATTATTCTAATCTTAAACACTATCGTCGGGGAGATAGAACAATTCCTACAGAAATTTTCTCTAAGTTCTCTAATATTAATAAATTAAGTGCTATTGAAAAACTAGATGATAATTGGGGTGCTGTAAAAGCTGGTAAGATATCTGCTGAAAAGAATGATATGAAGAAAAGGATGAGTAATGTTAGGAGTTATAGAAAAATTGTAGAAATTAAGATTAAGATTAATGAGTTTTTTTGTGAATTTTATGGAGCTTTGTTGGGTGATGGTTGTATATCAAAATTTAAGGATTACGAGGGCAAGATGAGATGGATCATTCAATTAAGTGGAAATAAAACTTTAGATTCTGAATATTGGAAATATCTTCAAAATGGACTTAGGGAAGAATATGGAATGTATAGCTATTACTATGAGTATAAAAATAGAAATGTTTGTGTTCTTGTTATAAAAAATAAGAACTTTTCTTTAAATTTGAATAAGGACTTTGGATTTCCTATTGGTGTGAAATATAAGAACCTTAGAATTTCTGGTAAACTTATGGAATTGGATTGGATTTTTAAGAGAATGGTTGTTAGGGGATTGTTTGATACTGATGGATCAATTTATGCTAAGAAAAATGAAGATTATAGATATCCGATTATTAGTATTAGTTCTAAATCTAGTAAATTTTTAAATCAAATAAAAAATTTGTTGAGGGGTGAAGGGTATCCTGCTTATGTTTTTGGAAGTAACGTTGCAGTAAGGGGGATTAAAGTTGTAGATAGATGGTTTGATGATATTGGAAGTTCTAATAGGAGAAATCTAGATAAGTACAAATATCTTAAAAATAATAAATGCTTGCCACCAAATATTGCGGGCTTATAGTTTAATGGTAAAATTTTCGGCTGGCAGTCGAGAGATCTGGGTTCGATTCACGGCAGGTCCATTTTATTTAGCCCTAGTCTCAACTTTCTTTCCAGCTTCTTCGAAAGTTATTTCTTGGTTGATTAGTTTTCTTAGGGTTTCTTTTAGTTGGTTGGTTTTTACTCGGATTTGTTCTTCAGAATTTCTATCTCTTATTGTGACTAGTTTATTATCTATGGAATCATAGTCTATAGTTATAGCATAGGGTGTTCCAACGGTGGCGCTTCTTAGATATCTCTTACCAATACTTCCAGATATGTCGTAATCGACAATATAATCTTTTTGTAAATCGTTTTTTATTTTTTCTGAAATTTCCAATAGTTTTGGTTTCTTAGCTAAAGGGAATATCGAAATATCAATAGGAGACATGTGATAAGGTATTTTAAACATGGTCTTACCTTCTTCTTCTGACTTTTTTTCATAGAAAATATCTATTAATGCAAATGTAGGTCTATCTGTTCCGAAGGCTATCTCTAAAACGTGTGGAGTGAATGTTGTGCCGTCTTCTCTTTTCGCTTCTAGTTTTTCATTCGAGAACTTTGAATGTTGTTTTAAATCGTAATCTGTTCTATTGTGGACACCGCAAACTTCTGTCCATCCATAATTATTTAGTTTTACTTCTATATCCCATGCATCGTCTGCGTAGAATGCTTTTTCATCTGGATGGTGTTGTCTTAACCTAATACGATTTTCTGTAATTCCAAAATTTCTGAATTGAGTGTATGCTAGCCATATACACCAGCCATATGCTTGACTTTTGATGAATCCTTTTTTGAGAGCTTCTTCTAGTGTTAGGGAGATTGGTTCTTTATTATCATCTTGGTTTTTATAGTTCCAAAAAGGGAGTTTAGTATCTTTTATTTTTTCATAGGGTTCCCAATCGTTTTTTGTTTTTGGATCAACAAATATTTGACCTTCGGCTTGAGTAAATTCTCTTCCTCGGAGTACATTTTGTCTAGGAGAAATTTCATTTCTATAGGCTTTTCCAATTTGGAAAACTCCTAGAGGGAATTTTTTTCTGAAAAAATTGTAGAATCTTAGATATGGTAGGTAGGTTACTGTGGCTGTTTCTGGTCTTAGTGCCGAATCTTCTCCAGCCACTTTAGTTTTCATCATTAGACTTTGTTTTTCTATGTTGTTTTCGAAAATTCCCTTACAATTTGGACATTTAATATTTTTTTCTAATATAAAATTTAAAATTTTCTTATCCGAGAACGCGTCTGCAGCAACATCGTGTTTTTCTTCGATTATTTTATCTGCTCTAAAAATTGAGTTACATTTTGAACATTTAATTATTCTATCGCTAAATGTTTCTAAATGCCCTGAGGCTTTCCATACTATGTCAGGTAATACTGTTGGGCCTTCTAGTTCTCTTAATCCATTGGCGTTAAATATTTTTCTAACACTGTTCTCGACTTTGTTTTTAAGAAGTTTTCCTATCGGCCCATATGTATAAAATCCTGCTATCCCTCCATAAATTTCTGGTTCTGGACCCCAAATTAAACCTTGTTCTTGGATAAAGCTAGAAAAGTCGTTTTTATCTTCATCGTTCCAGTCTTTGTTCAGGTCATCTTGATGGTTTATTTCTTTGTCTTGAGTTTCATTTTTTTGGTTTTTGTCGTTGTCCATTTTTTCTTGGATTTCTTTTGCTTTGATTTCTGCTTGTTCTAGGTTTTTACCTAGATAGGCTATTGATTTACTTTTTATTTTATTACCTTCTCTGGTGGATTGTTGTAAGTAGTAATAGTCTTTTCCGGAGATTTTTTTCTTTACTATGAATGACATGGTTTAATGTGAGGTTAGTGGGTTATAAATTTACCTACTACAGAAATAATATTACCGTGAGTAGGATTCGGTTAGTTTTTCAATTGATTCTACTTGATCATAATCTATGGTTGAATGAATTCCTTCTTTAGTTTTAATTAGAAACCAAGATTCATATAATTGGCTTCTTGTAATTAAATTGCCAATTAGAGTTCTTGATTGAGGATTGCTAGATTCGGATTTGTGTTTTACTGGACGAAAAATTGGAATTTGATTTGTTCTTTTAATTGTGCCTTCAAACAATTTGAATACGAGGCCTTCATTTAGAATAACTCTATAAACTCCATCTCCTTGTTCTTGAATTTGGTCTGCAATACTTGTCATATATTTGTTATTTATTAATTGTTTAAATGTATTTCTATTATTAAGTATACTAAACATTTTTATAATTAATTAGATAGTTGTTAAGATGAAAAAGAGTGTTGGTAGTAATGGTGAGGGTATTTTAAAGAGTTGGTTGAAGCTTTTGTTTTTTTTGTATTTGTTTGTGTTGTCTATTGGGATGATTAAGAAGGCGAGTGGGGTTTTTGCGCCGAGTATTAAGGGGTATTTGTTTGGGAATGTTGGGCCGTTGAAGGCTGTGTCTTTGGGGTGGTTTAGTACGGCGATTGCGCAGTCTTCGGGGGCGGTGAGTTCGGTGGTGATTACGTTTACTGGGAATAGTATAATTGATTTGCCTACGGCGATTTATATTTTGGTTGGGGCCTCGCTTGGGACTACGATTACTGCGTTGATTATTAGTTTGGTTACTGTTAGTAGTAAGAGGAAAGATTTTCGGCATGGGTTTGAGATAGGACTTTGTTATGCAATTTACAGTGCTATACTTATTTTTGTCGTTTTGGTTTTGGAGTATTTTTTTAGTTTGTTTTCTATGGTTTCGTTGTTTTTGGCGGAGGAGTTGCAGGGTCGGGTTAGGTATTTGCAGATTCCCGATTTGATTGGGATTATTACTGACCCTTTGGTTGGTCCGTTGTTTGAGAGGTTTAATTCTTTATTATTGTTTTTAGGTTCGTTTATTGTTTTGATTTTTACTTTGAGATTTATTGGGAGTTCGATAGTTGATGTGCTTGGTGGAGAGGATGAATCTAGGAAGTTTATTAATCGGCATTTTGATTCGAAGATTAAGGCTTACTTTTTAGGGGTTGTATTAACTGCTATTGTTTTTTCTTCAAGTATTACAATTGGGTTGTTGGTTCCTTTGGCAGTTGCTCGTCTTATTGGGTTGCGTCGGTCGATTCCTTTTATTTTGGGGGCTGATTTGGGTACTTTTTCCGATACTTTATTGGTTGCTTTGATAGTTGGGAAGACTAGTGCGATTGCTGCGGCTTTTGCTTATGCATTGTTTGCGATCGCGGGGGCTTTGATATTTTTGCCTAATACCGATTGGTTGTATAAGATGACTAAGTATGTTTCTAAGAGGTTGATTCATATTTCTAGGAAGAAGGCGTTTTATTTGTTGGTGTTGTTTTTGCTTTTGCCTTTGGGGGTTATTTTGGTTTTTTGAGTGAAGAGAGGCTGGATAGACAATAAATGTTTTGACAAGCTTTTTATAACTGAAACTTTTTCTTTATCTAATGTATAAAATAATTACAAAAAGTAGGAAAGCAGAAAAACAGTTTTATCAGTATGTTGATGACAAATTATCTGAAAAATTAGATGTACTAAGAGAAAATCCAAGAGGAAAACTTGGAGCTCATAAATTAAAAGGTAAATATAAGGGATTATGGAGTTGTTG
>CAZOQD010000068.1:0-4751 GCA_964581925.1 Candidatus Woesearchaeota archaeon | reverse complement strand
CATATTAATGATGAGCACATACCCTCCAAGAGAATGCGGTATCGCGACATTTACAAAAGATCTCTCGGACTCAATTAATAAACAAGTCAGCCCCCAAATGTGCACAAAAATTCTAGCTATAAATAAAGAAGAGTCAAATCATTATAATTATCCAGATAAAGTTATTTTCCAGATTAGTGAAAACAACGTGGATGATTACCTAAATGTTGCCAAAAAAATTAACAATAATGAAAATATCAAACTAGTTTCTATTCAACATGAGTTCGGTCTTTTCGGAGGAGAATACGGCGATTATTTACTTGCATTTTTAGAAGTACTCACAAAACCAGTAGTAATCACATTTCACAGCGTACTCCCCAACCCTGACGATAGATTAAGAAAAGTAGTCCAATCAATATCTGAGAAAGTTGATGAGATTGTAGTTATGACAAAAAAAGGATGTGAAATATTAGAGAATGATTACGGTTTACGTTCTGATGTAAAAATTATCCCGCACGGAATCCCAATAGTGAATTTTGAGAATCAAGAATTCGAAAAGAAAGAATTAAGATTCGATGGTAAAAAAATTATTAGCTCATTTGGTTTAATGAGCAGTGGAAAGGGATATGAGTACGTTATTGACGCAATGCCAGATTTAATAAAAGATCATCCTGATTTATTATACTTAATTGTAGGCGAGACACACCCCGTAGTAAGAAAAAATGAAGGGGAAAAATATAGAAATTTCCTAGAGAAAAAAGTCCGAAATTTAAATTTACAAAAACATGTAAAATTTCACGATAAATACCTTTCCTTACTCGAAATTATTAAATATCTCAAGGCCACCGATATTTATATTTCCTCAGGTTTAAACCCCAACCAAATAACTTCCGGTACTCTTGTTTATGCTATGGGATGCGGCCGTACAATTGTTTCGACCCCATTTTTACATGCGAAAGATTGTATCACAAACGATATCGGAAAACTAGTAATGTTCAAAAACTCTGATTCTTATAAAAAATCTATTAATGAGATCCTAAACAATTCCGAAAAAAGAAAAGAAATGGAATTAAACGCTTACAGAAAATCAAGAAAAATGACATGGCCAAATGTCGCATTAGCCTATAAAGGATTATTCAATGAAGTTTTAAACATTCCCGAAATATCTACTCTTCCTTTAATCAACGTTGACCATTTATATAGACTTACAGATTCATTTGGTATCATCCAATTTGCAAATCAACACATCCCCGATACCAACTCAGGATATTCTCTCGACGACAACGCGCGAGCCCTTGTAGTTAGCACAACTCATTATTCTCACTTTAAGGAATTCAAAATGCTCAAGTTAGTAAAAATTTATCTTGATTACCTAAAATATGTTCAGGGAGTTGATGGCAAATTATATAACTACGTAGACATAAATAGAAAAATCAATTCTGTCGATTTTAGCGAAGACGCTCACGGAAGAGCAGTTTGGTCAATCGGCTTCATGTTAAAAAATAAATCTATTCCAGAAGACTTAAAGAAAGAAGGAGCAGAATTATTGAAAAAGTCAATTCCAGTCATTATGAACTTACAATCACCAAGAGCCATTGCATTTTCTCTTATCGGCTTATGCTATACACAAGAAAGCAATTTAATCGAAGTTCGCGATCAAATAAAAAAATTAGCAGACTGGCTCGTTTCTGCATATAAGGTCAATAGCCATGACAATTGGCACTGGTTCGAACCCTACCTCACCTATTCAAACAGCAAACTCCCCGAATCTTTACTCCTTGCCCATTCAATACTTTCCAATGATGAATATCTCAAAATCGGAGAATACACTTTACATTTTTTAATAAATCAAACTTTTGACAGATCAACATTTATCCCAATCGGCCAAGACGGATGGTACATCAAAGGAAAGGAAAGAGCCTATTTCGATCAACAACCAGTAGAAGCATCGTACATGGTCCAGACCCTCATCACCGCATTTAATATATCTGGCAACAATTATTATAGAAAATATTCACACGACGCATTTTTATGGTTCCTAGGAAACAATTCCTCGAAACAAGTCATCTACAACGAATCTACGGGAGGATGTTACGATGGACTCGGTAGAGAAACAGTAAACATAAATCAAGGGGCAGAATCCTCCCTATCTTATCTTATGGCTCGCTTGTCTTTAATAGGGATCTAGCGACGCCGATATGGTTTAAGGTTGTTCATTATATCTTTTATTCCTATTTTTCTTACACTAATCACTGAATCTGCCCCTCCAGAATAAATCAACAAATCTTTCTTATTCAAATCCATCACCGCCCCAGTTGGAAACACAACATTACTTACAGATCCTTTTTTCTCATACTCTTCAGTAGGTTTAAACAACGGTTTATTCGTTGGAGATCGAGCAATAATCTTTTCCGGATCTTTTAAATCCAACAATATCGCTCCAGCGCTATAAACATTAGTGTCATTTTTTCTTTCTACTCCATGATAAATAAGAAGCCATCCTTTTTTCGTTTTAATTGGAACTGCCCCAGAACCAACTCTCTCAGATTCCCATGAATCTTTTCTAGTTCTAATCAAATGCCTATCTCTTCCCCAATATATAAGGTCCCTAGAAAAAGACACCCATATTCCCGGCTTACTAAACTCAAACATACTCTCCGGACGATTCAACGCAACATACTTCCCATTAAACTTCTCGGGAAACAAAACAGCATCTTTATTCTGTTCCCTAAATATCAATCCAAGCCTTTTCCATTTTATTAAATCCTTGGAAAAAGCTAGATAAGTCGAAACTCCCTCATGAATCGAAATTCCAACATAAGTCATATAATACCCTTTTTCCATTTTAGTGATCCTCGGATCCTCGACCCCATATTCGCTCTCACGCGGTTTTCCAGTAAAATTCGGCTTTTCATCAATATGCTCAACATTAAACCCACTTTCATCCAAAATTATTTTCCTAAAATGCGAGATCGTCGTAAGTCTACATGTCCCATCTCTCAAAAATACCATATGCCCCTTTCTATCAAGAATCTGATCCTCACTTATTTCCTTATAATGAATCTTCCTTTCTTTCTCAGAAATTATCACTGGACACGTCAACCCCTTTTTCTGACTATCTCCCTGAAACTCAGCAACCCTTGCATACAAAACAATCTTTTTATTTGGCAATCGAACCGCCGCCGGATTAAAAACCCCATTCACAATCCAACCCTTAAAACTCGGTTTCACATCTTTTGGAGTTACCAATAACTTCTTTTTTATTTTCATTCTAATCTCTTAATACAAGTACATAGTTAAACAAGATATTTAAATTTGCCTAAAACCAAGAAAGTAAAAACAAAACAAATAAAAACAACACCATACTTTAATTATAATGAAAAAAAAGAGCGATAAAAGACCTTGGGGAGGATTCGAACAATTTACTCTAAATGAAAAATCAACAGTAAAAATTCTCACTATCAAACCACGCCAATCACCATCCGTCCAAAAACATAAACACCGAAGCGAGTTCTGGGTAATACTTGATAATCCTATCAAAGTCACTCTAGGAAACAAAACATTCAGAGCCAAAAAAGACCAAGAAATATTCATAAAAAAAGGACAAGTTCATACTGCAGAAGCATACTCAAAAACTGCCAGAATTCTAGAAATCTCATTCGGCAAATTCGACGAAAACGATATCACAAGATTAAAAGATAAATATGGAAGAATAAATGACAAGAAAAAATAAACCAATTTCAGACTTATCCAAAAGAGAATTAAAAAAAATAAAATTAATTGTGTTGGATGTTGACGGCGTATTAGTTCCAAGAGGAACCAAGATTAAACAAAAAGGCAACATTACAACATTAGAAACCAAAAATATAAATCAAACTGAAATCAATCAAATAAAAAGATTACACAAATTAGGTTTCAAAATTAACATCAACTCGGGAAGAGGACTTTACATGCTACAAGAAATGTTCAGAGAAATTCTCCCCTACATAAGTCTAACATACGAAAACGGCAGCGCCACTTGGTACAAAGGAAAAATCTACCAACATGTTAACTCCTTCAACGAAATGAAAAACATCTCAACTAAATTAAAACCAATCAAGAGCAAAAACATAAAAGGCTTCGAACCAAAAGAATTCATAATCACTCTCCATTGCAAAAAAAGAGTTAAGAAAGTAGAAAAAATATTATCAAAATTAAATAACCTCTACTATATTTGGAACGACGAAGCATACGATATAGGTGTGAAAAAAAAGCAAACCAAAGCAGTAGGACTAAAATCCTTCATAAAAATATTAAATCTAAAAAAAGATAACATCTTAGCAATAGGAGACAACTATAATGACCGAGAATTACTAAACGCCGCTGGACTAACCATCACCGCCGATAAATCAAGATTGGACGGAGATTTCTTCATTCCAATAGATAACAAGAACCTTCCCGCAAAAAAACTGATGTCAAAAATACTATCACTTAATTAACAACAACCAAACCAATTATTTATATAACCTCTTAACTTTCTATTTAAAAAGATGCAAGACCAACCACAATCACTTTTAGCAAGAATCCTAATGGGAATAATCACCTTAATCTTACTAGCAGTCCTATTTGCATCCTTCTACTTCCTCTACCTAAACTTACCCGGACCTTCTCAAGATCTCAACATAAACATAAACCAACCATCTAAAAACAACCAACCAACACAAGCAAACCAATTCTACCCCAACATGAAATTCAACCACAATACAATATCTTACGGTGTAAACCAAGATTGC
>CAZOQD010000067.1:0-4860 GCA_964581925.1 Candidatus Woesearchaeota archaeon | reverse complement strand
ATCCTTTTTATCATTCTTTTTTAATTTATCTTTCTTATCATCTCTCTTATTATCTCCTTTATTTTTATCATCACCCAAACTCTTATCACCTTTCCCTTCATTCTTATCAATCATCATTTTCTTTTTACTCCAAACCAACAATCCCAACAACACCAAAAAAAGAACCAACGTACTAAATGTAGGTACCAACAACTTACTATTACTAGAAATTCCCGGCTTCTTCTCAGAATCTACATTCTCTACTACAGTTTCACTTACATCATCTTCACCTCCATCCGAACCACCATTCCCAACACTAACCCCTCCAGAACCATCCGAACCACCATTATCAGAACCTCCAGATCCATCACTCCCAGACCCACTAGAACCCCCGCTCAAACCACCAGAACCACCATCGCTTCCAGACCCACCAGAACCCCCTCCAAAAAGCCCAGTAAACCAATTACTATCATCATTACCATTTGTGTCTTTAGCAATAACTATCACTGTCGAGCTCAACCCAACACCATTCCCTCCCTCACTAGGCGCAAACTTAACATTTATCTTAGTCTCCGTCGTACCATCCTTAGCAACATCAATATCAAAATAAGCCCTCTTCTCACTATTTGGACTCAAAGTAAATTCACTATCTCTAATCGTAATATGATCTTCCAAATCCCCACTCGCAAACAACTCCACATCGACACTAACATCATTTATATTTTTAACAAGAATATACTTCTCTATACTATCCCCTTCATCCACTCTCAAAATCATCCGAGCATTACCAATACTCCCAGTAATAGCGCTCACACTAGCAACAAAGCTAAGCATCATAACAACAAGAACCAATATACTAAATATTCTAAGACCAGATTTCATAGTAACTTTATAGTTAATTGGTTTTTAAACATTGTTTCCTTCCAACATAACCTCGGTAAAAAGTATAATAGAAAATATTATCTGAAAAGAAGTAGTTGTAAAGATACTATTCAACAATTCCCGATTCACATTCAGGATCATGTCTAACTTCACTCACATCCTCAGGACTCGCACAACCATCATCGCAACTATCATCATTACTTCCATCACAATAATCTATCTTTTCATCCCCATCATCATCCACAAAATTACTACATTCAGTCAGCCTACCCTCGCACGTAAACTGTTGCAACCATCTATTCCCAACTTTATGCGCATTTACAGTTTTAAAATCCCCAACACTCTCATCCCAAACCCCAAAATAATTATTATGAGGACTCGTAAATCCGCACCTCTTATCAATCGCCCCAATCCCATTACACTTCAAACTCCTAGCCACCGCATGATCATACCCAATTAAATTACAAACCACATCCGCAGTATCTTTATCTAACTGCAAGGCATCAAAATTAGTATTCTCTATTCCTAACTTATCAGCATTATCGACCACAAGATCAACCATATCATTATCATCTCCTCCAACAGTTCCAACCACATAAGGATACTCACTAACTCTCAATGTATCATCATTATCTATATCCTCTATCAGCCCATCAATCAATCCATCCCCATCATCGTCTATCCCATTATTACAAATCTCAGTTATGCACACACCATTTTCACAACCATGCTCACAACTATCAACCAACGTAGAATCCAAATCATCACTACACATACTTATCGAAGTCCCAGCATTAAGGCACATATAAGACTTAAAGTTCTGATAAACATCATCACCTTGGCAATAAGTCTCTCCTTCAAATCCATCCTCACCACATTCACTATCCAAATTACATTCAATATCAACACATAAACCATTCTCACAAAGCTCCGAGCACATTTCCAAACCTTCAACACTCAAATCCTCAACACAAAAATACTCCACACATGAAAAGTCATGCAAATCCCTAACGACTTCATTCTCTCTACAATAATCCTCAGAGTAAAAATCAGAAGTACAATCACTATCTAAATTACAATCTCCAACACACAATCCCTCACTACAATCAAAACTACACTCTTCCTTAAATCTAGGCTCGGTCGAAGAACCACAGCTACTACTTATAGTCCCCGGATTACTACAACTAAACTCTCTATAGTTCTGATACTTATCATTCTCATTACAAAAATCACTTCCAACAAACCCATCAACCCCACAATCACTATCCATATCACAAGCTATCGCCACACAACTCCCCAACAAACAAATATTATCCTCCTCGCACAACGGATCATCAGCTTCATCTTCTAAACCATCACAATCATTATCCAACCCATCACAAATCTCTTCACTAGCAACACCAGCAACACAACTATCAACCTCATTCCCATTAACACACTCCAACAATCCATTAGCATTACACTCCCCAACCCCACAACTAGTACCACTAATAACATAATCTTCATCAACTTCACCATTACAATCATTATCCACACCATTACAACTCATATCATTCTCTCCAGGATTCACCTCATCATCGTCATCATTACAATCCAAAATCTTACCGTCATCACCATCCTCTCCTATCGAACAATCATCATAACCATCATTATCCAAATCAAAACACACTTCAACACATTCCCCACTACTACAAACCAAATCATCCCCACAACTCTCAACCTTAACTCCATCAGTACTCAAAGTACAAACACTATCCACAGTCCCACCATCAATACAAATATTAGATTCAAAATCCTGGAAAACATCATTACCCTCGCAATATCTCTCTCCAGTAAATCCATCGCTACCGCAATCACTATTCAAATCACAAGTCACTTGTATACAACTACCCTCGGTACAAATCTCATTATTCCCACAAACCTCAACCAACTCCGTAATTAAAGCAGGCACACACATCGACAGCCCAGTCCCAGGATTCTCACATTCCGAGAAAGAAGTATCCTGATAAACACTATTCCCATCACAATAAATTTCTACCTCAGGATCGCCGTTACATTCAACATCGCCGTTACATTCAACATCATATCTACTCTCATCATCCAAACCAGGATTATAGCTCCCAGGATTCAACGGATTATCCCAACATCCAGGATCTTGAGCATCTATCAAATCATCATCATCGTCATCAAAACCATTATTACATTCAGTTTCTTCAACACACCTACCGTTATCACACCCAACACTACAAACCTCAATCAACGAAGCATCCTGATCCGAATCACAGAAACTTCCAACAGTTCCAGGATTCATACACATCCAACTTCTATAATTCTGATAAACATTATCCTCCCTACAGAAAGGCTGCCCAACATATCCATCAACCCCACAATTCAAATCATCCTCACATTGAACATTCTCATGAGTACAATAACTATTCACAGTCCCTGCAAATTTACAACTATCAACAGTACTATCACTACTATCATCACAATAACTATCATCATTACATCTTATACAACTTCCATCACTACACGCATACCTACACTCATGCACAAACCTTCCATCAACATCACTACTACAAAAACTATTCACATCTCCAGGCAAATTACAACTATTATCCACAAAATTCCTATACAAATCATCACCTTGGCAATACAACCCTCCAGTATATCTATCTACCCCGCAATCATTATCCGAACCACATTCAATATCATCATGAGTACAAAAACTACTCACCATTCCCGGATTAACACAAATATCAACAGTATCCGGATCAAAATCACCGCAATCATTATCGTTCTCACAAACTATATTAACACAACCTCCCTCAACACAACTATCGTCGCATTCAGTAACCAATCTCTGATCAATCGTTTGAGTACAACTACTGCTAACCGTGCCTTCATTCTCACAAGTCCAACTCAAATAATTCTGATAAACATCATCATTTCCATTCCCATTACAAAACAAATTATCAATAAAACCATCCTCACCACACTCCCCATTATTAAAACAAGTTATCTGATCATAACTACAAAAACTACTCACCATTCCCGGATTAACACAACTATCCTGAGTATTCACATTATTATCATCACAATCAACATTACTTAAACAATCTATATCTTCATAACTACAATAACTAATCAACTCTCCAGGATTAACACAATTATCTTTTGTATAACTATCACTATCACCACATTCACTATCATCCTCACATACTATATTAACACAACTACCATCCTCACAACTATCAGAACACTCAGTAACAATCCTCGGCTCAACATTCGACGTACAACTACTACTCACACTTCCTGGATTCTCACAAGTCCAACTCAAATAGTTCTGTTCAACATTATCGCCCGAACAAAACAAACCATCTATAAAACCGTCGCTACCACAATCAAACTTATCATAACAACTTACAGTCGTGCACTCTCCAAAAGAACAAATACTTCCAACCTCGCACTGCCCATTACCCTCATCTATCTGCCCATCACAATCACTATCCAACCCATCACAAACCTCAAGAGCATTAGGATAAATTCTATCATCCCCATCATTACAATCCAATATCTTCCCATCATCATCCTCTTCCCCTATCGAACAATCATCATAACTATCATTATCACTATCCACACATTCATCAACACAACTTCCCAAAAGACAAATACTACCTTCGCTACAACTAGCACCATTCTCATCAATCAACCCATCACAATCATTATCCAATCCATCACAAATCTCCACTTTCCCAGGAGCCATATTATCATTATTATCATTACAATCAATCACTCTCCCATCATCCCCATCTTCTCCAACATTACACTCATCATATCCATCACTATCCATATCCAAACAAACACATTCACCACCATCACAACTACCACCACAACTCTTAACAAATCTACTCTCAACATCATCCACACAACTTGATTCAAAAGTTCCAGGATTCTCACATTCAAAATCCTCCACATCTTGATAAACATCATCTCCCA
>CAZOQD010000066.1:0-4876 GCA_964581925.1 Candidatus Woesearchaeota archaeon | reverse complement strand
CCCATATCAAAAAATAATTAAAGCCCCAACCCCTCCCTCAACAACCCCACACTCTTCTCCTTAATATTACTTGGAATAGCAAGTTTTATCTCCCTCATCCGACCATGCCTCCCTTTACTTATGACCCTCGCATTTATCAACCCCAACATATCCAACTCTGCAATAATATCACTAACTCTCCTCTGAGTCAAACAATCCACCTTAACTTCCTTACACAAATTCTCATAATAATCAAAAATATCCCCAGTAAAAACACTATCATCCTTATCCCTCTCAATCAAACTCATTATTGAATACAAAATCAACTGAAACTGCTTCGTCCCCGTCTCAATAATATCCAAAATCTTATCCCTCTCAATTTTATCGTTCGCCTTATCAATATGCTCAACTTTTATCTTACTATGACTAGCCCTCTCAGCAATCTCCCCCGCCACACGAAGAAGATCTAACGCCCGTCTAGCATCTCCATGCTCTCTAGCCGCATAAGCTGCACACTTAGCAATCACTCCCTCACTTACCACTTGATCCTTAAACGCCTCATCAGCCCTCTTCCTCAAAATATCCTGCAACTGCACCGCATTATAAGGCGGAAAAACAATCTCCTCCTCACTCAAACTACTCCTAACTCTCTGATCAATCATATCCAAAAACCTCAAATCATTACTAATCCCTACAATAATTATCTGCGTATTATTCAACTCACTATTCAACCGAGTAAGATTATACAAAAACTCATCACTAATTTTCTTAACCGCTTGATCAACCTCATCTAAAATCAAAATCAACAACTTCTCCTTACCTCCTTCCAAAATATCCAAAAACTTTAAATAAACTTGATCCGTCGGCAACCCCGTCGCAGGCACACTCCCCCCCAACTTCTTAATCAACTCAGCCAATATCCTATACTCAGTATCAGCAATCTTCTTCAACTTACAATTAATATACTCAATCCTCAATATCTTCCCCTCACTACTCCTTTTCATCAACTCATTAGCAACATGCTGAACCGACAATGTTTTCCCAGAATTATGAGAGATAATGCCATTAGCAATAAAATTATGATTACCAGGAACAGTCAAATCATAAACTTTATCCTCATAAGTTTCCTCAATCTTAATTATCTTAGAAAACTTAAAAGTATCATCACAAAAACCCATATCCTTTATATACTTACTTAATAAATTTCTCATTCTCTTTTGTTTCAAACCAAAAAAACCAATCTTATTATAGAATCTCACTAAATTTTCCTGACCACTAATATATAATCTATATGAATCAAATAATTTACCATTACATTTAGCAATCTTTTTCCTAATTTTACAAACAATACCTTCTTGATACAACAAACAAGCCATCTGTCGCAACAACTTTTTTGAATTAGAATAATATTCGATTTGATAAGTTTGTTGACTAACCGTTCCATCACAAGAAAAAAGTGCTTTCAGAAATTCTCTTTGAAAAACATGAGAAGATTCTAAAATAACTCGAGGAATTTCAACAATAGAACTCTTCTTACCAAAAGAAATACCATAATTATGAAGTGTTTGGCAAACTTCCTGAGAAACCACATTGACATATCTACACCTATCCTTAGGTAAAATAATTCTAGGAGTACAATCAAATAATTCTGACAAATCATCCTGAACCAAACCTAATAATTCATCTTCTTCATTAAAAAATCTACATCTTTGTACATTAGCATTATACCATCCAGTTCTACAATGTTTAACTCGTTTTTCTTTTTTATTCAAACTACCATCAGCAATAATACACCCCAACAATCTTGCCATCCTTAATGAAATCTCATTCTGATTTATATTTGGTAAATCATAACCAATAACTAAATCCTCATTCAAATTCAATTCATCAGCCTTTTTCCATTCCATATTTGAATTAAGTAATGGATGATCCTTTGTTAAAACAATCTCAAATCCATTATCAAGAGTTAACTTCAAAAGCTTATCTTTATTCTCAAATTCCAAAAAAAGAAAAGAAGACCATTCATATATATTTTTATGAATATTAAAACTCAAAACCCTATCTTTATCACTGTTAACATCCCTTATATTCTTCCATCCATTATTTGTATAAACCAAACTATATCCAGCAAGACACCCAGTCTTCCCATAAATGAACAAATTACTAGTCCTCTCCCCCAACAAAACCGGAGCCAATATCGACGCAACACTCTCTATCTGCTCATCCCTATGAGGAATATTATCAGGAGTATAATTCGACTGCAACGTCCCTTTATCTTTAAACAAACTCCTTTCACTCACCGAATCAAAAATCTTATCAAGTTTTGCCATAATCACACCAACTCATCACACCAACTTATCACAAATTTCCCATTAACTTCCATTTTCACACCAATTTTACCTCTATAAATTTTACATCTATAAAACATATCAAAACATTCAACTATATAAATCCGATTATTCTCTCAAAAGTAACACCTTAATTTCCAATAGAAAACACCCAAATAACACATAAACAACACCCGACTAACAACCAAATAAAAAACAAAACACACTTAAACCAAAAAACACTCCCTCACACCATTGTTTCTTATGGAACTATCATATATCTCACCAAAATCTAAAAAAATTTCTCAAATTATCTAATTTTATTGAATTTTATCAGATTTCATCAAGTTTTATCTAATTTCACCAAATTTTACTAAATTTTACCAAACTTTTTCAGATTTTCCTTAAAATTCATCAATTTTCCTCATATTTTATATTATATACTATAATATATATAATATAATATAATAAAGTTTATAAATAAAAATTAAAAAAGAAAAAGCCAACAATCACTATTTAAACATTTCCAGAAGAAACTATAGGGTGAGGGGGTTAACTCAAATAAATCTCATATTAATCATATTTTTACCAACTACTATATATTTAACCACTACAAAACCAAATAAATAAACAAATACAAACAAAAACCTCATATCATCAAATTTAATTTACTAATAAAAATAATTAATACTTATCAATAAAATATTCTATAATTTCATTATCATAAAAACTAATACTAATATTCAATTAATCAAGATAACCCAATCACAAATAAATTTATAAAGAACAAACATCATTTATAATAAAGAAATAACAAGATATTATTATCATTATATCTAAAAAACAAAAAAGATGGACAAAAAACCACATAAAGAAATTTTAACCAAAGCAGTAGTCACAAAAGAAGGTAAAAAATTAGGTATTATCAAAGACATAACTTTCGAAACAAGAACGGGAGAATTAATCCATGTTGTCCTCAAAGATTCATCCCCTTACTGCCACAATCTCAATCTAGAAAGCTCCCAACAAGGAGAAGTCCTCATCCCCTACAATTCTATCATCGCAATCGGAGATTTTGTAGTAGTCTCCGAAGAAGATCTTATGTAATATATTTTTTATTATTTAAGATTTGATGCAATTTATAAAATGGAAGATGAAATTTATAAAATGGAAGATGAAATTTATCCATTCATTGTATGATATAATTTAGTTGGACCAAACCTAGAATTTTTTGATCAACGAGATCAAGATTATCCAAGAGTATGTTACGTCCCAGCAAAAAATGAAGAAGAGGCTGAAAAGATATTTAACCAGGATTTACGCCCTGAAATTTTTGAAAGAGAAAAATCTCTCCATATTAAAGAAGTTTCTAAAGCAATATCAGTTAATAAACTAGAAATAGATGGTTACAAAATATTAACAATACCTTTAGAACAATTAGTTGAATCTAAATAATATTCTTAACAATTTTTTATCTTCCTCAAAACCTTTAAATAAACTCTTCACTACTTCCACCATATGAAAAAAGACGTGGAATATCTAAAACCAACCATAACCGAAAAAAGAGTCTGGAACCAAAACCACTTATTTATCTCTCTATTAATTGGACTCTTCATAATCATAATTTTCACATTCACAATAAATTTTGTAGAAATGACCCTCACCCAAGTCTTAATCTTTTTCCTAATCATAATCATCATCTACGCAACAATCTTATTCTTCCTATTAGAACCTCATAAAATCAGAGAAATCCAACAACCAATAATAAAAATCCTCCCACCAAAAGAACATATAAAAACAGTCTACCATCAAATCCCCTATGAAACAGAAAAAAGAATATACATAACAAACCCAAAAACAAAACAATTAAATCAAACCAACCAATCCAAAAAAACAAAACCCTCAAAAAAATTCAAATTCTACGCCTCAATAAAATCCGGAACATACCACACAAACACCTGCCGTTTAGCCAGACTAATGAAAAAGAAATACAAAATAGGAAAACCCTCAGAAAAATACTTCAACCAACATTCCTACAAACCCTGCAAGGTATGCATCCTAAACCAACATCCCACATTGAAATAATCTCTCAGTTTAAACTTCTCAATTTATTATCTATCCACCCACAATACATTGTTAAGTAAGCGGGACTTATTTCTTATAATTTTTAAAAACATATATACTGCAGTATAGAAACATTTAAATAGTAGTGATACTTACTAATAAGTATGGATAAAAAATACGAAAGATTAAACATAACTCTCCCTAAAAAACTACTAGAAGAGTTTAAAAAATTCTGTGAAAAGAATGGAATTAATCTCAGTAGCAGAATAGCTATCCTAATCAAAGAGGATCTAGAAAAAGAAAATCCTTTAATTAAATAAATTTTGAACGAAGTCCCGAAGGACTTCGGGATCAAAATGCTCCGTCAAGAACAATTCAAATCCAAAAATACTAACCAGCTCAGGTATAAAAACCTTTCTTGTCCTAATTGTAAATCTGAAAAAATTATCAAGAGAGGTTTTAGAAAAACTCAAAATAGAGGCAAAATCCAAAGATATTCTTGTAAA
>CAZOQD010000065.1:0-4982 GCA_964581925.1 Candidatus Woesearchaeota archaeon | reverse complement strand
GAAGGAACAACAGGAATAATCACAAGAGCAAAAATAAAAATCATACCAATCCCAAAAAGATCAGCATCAATATTCCAATCAGAAGACATAGAAGAATTAATAACTGTCAGTAAAAGATTAGCAATAGACAAAGAAATAGCCTCATTAAAATTCTACTCTCCAACATCCTCAAAAATCATAGGCCTCCCAGAAAAAAACAATCTAATAATCCTATTCAACTCAAACAGGGGCAAAATCATCGGAGATGAATACAAAAAAATAAACAAACTAGTAGGATCAAGCATAAACAAACTAAGATCAAACGACTACACCGAAGTAGAAGAATCAAGATTCATACTAAACAAATTAGAAGATTTCACATTATTCATCAGCAAAAACAAAATCCCTTTCTTCGGAGATTTTACCTCAGATAGTATTTACACATTTTTCAAAAACAACGACAAAACTCAAGAAGACATCAAAAACATAATCAGAAAAATGTCCGGCAAGCCGTTTTTAGGAATCGGACTAAAAAGAAAAAACATCTTAGAACCCTTAAGAAGAAAAATCTTACAAAGAATAAAACAAAGATACGACCCATTTTTTAAATTAAACAAGGGAAAATTAATCGACATAGTCAAGAAAGAAAAAACAAACCCAGAAAAACCCGAAGAAAAAATGAATCAATTCATATTAAAAGTTGAAGATACCGAAAAAGATTCCCTAAATAATCAACTAGAAGATTACAAATACACCTTCCAACCCGAACCCAACCCAGAAAACAAAAAAGAAATCGAATCATTCTCAAAAAACATTCCAAAAGAAATTAACCAATTCAAAACTCAATCAGAAACCCAATCAGAAAATCAACAAAATAATCTGTCGGATATTAAATCCGAAATCCCACCAGGAAAAACTACCACCTCCGACAATCTAGACAGAACTTCAAAATCAGAAGAAGATCTAATCAGAGATATCATGTTCAATAAAACAAATAAACCAGAGGAACAACAAAAAGATGACGAGCAAAATAGAAGAACATAACCTAAAAGAAGAAATCGAAGAAATAACCAACAAAGCCCTCAAGCAAGGCATCCCAAACCACAAATGCGCAGTTTTCAGAATCCTAAGAGAAGACCAATTCTCTCCAAAAGGAAAAGCAATCCTCCTAACCAACAACCATCACGAAAACCTAATCTTCGATTGCAATCTATGCAAAGCCTGCGAACAACAAACCAATTTATGCCAAGCCTTCCAAAAAGCCAGACAACTCCTAGTCTCAAAAAATAAAGAACCAAAAGCCAACAAAGAAATACTAGAAAATATGAAAAAAACAGGGAATGTTTATGGGATTAGGGATTAATCTTGTTTTTCTAATAAAATGCGACTAAGATCTCTCTCACTAGATCCACTAAGACGCCTACCCTTTGATCCTTCTGGAACCATGTTTATAACACTAACAGGTATATCCTGCGGAATATACTCCTTAGATCCCTCAATTACTTTAGATAATCTTTCCAAACTATTTATTCCTGTGCCCGCCATAGTACTATTCTGTCCATTTTCTAGTACAGCATATGAAAAACCACTATCTTCGGTATAGTATGCTATCAAATAAAAATTATTCATAGTTTTACCTTAATTATTGGGTATACAAATATTTAGATGACCTCTTTCAAGAATAACTAATCCTTCATCTCAATCTTAATAGTAACATTCCTAGGAACATACAACCTCATAACCGCATGCAAAACTCTATCATCTGCAGGCAAATCAATCACCCTAGAATGAATCCTCATCTCATAATTATCAAAAGTAGCCGTTCCATCTCCACAAGGACTCTTCCTAGTCGTTATCTTAAGTTTCCTCGTCGGCAACGGCACAGGCCCACTTATAGGCACACCCAGCTTACTAGCTATATCGCTAATCTGACCACAAATCTTATTCAGATCCTCAATCTTCATACTCTTCAACTTTATTCTTACTTTCGATGCCATTCTCACTATCTATGAAAATAAGTAAAGAAGTATGTTTTTAAAGCTTGCCCTAAACAATTTTCACGTTCTCACATCAAACCTTAGACATAGGCAAGAACCACACAAACCCATCACAAAATCAATACTCCCTATACTTCTTCTCCAGATAATACCTAATCGGCAACAACATCCCAATAACAAAACTCAACCACCCAACAAACGACAAAACGATCAACAACCAATTCCTAAACAAAACCATTATCGTCAACAAACCCGCCCAACTTATTATCCCCGAAGTAAACAAAATAACCCAAGCCATCTTCTCCTTCCGCTTATATATAAAATCAGAAAGATACATAATATTAATCCCATGAGTTATCAGAAAAATCCCAATAATAACATTAAACAACAAAAAAATAAACGCAATATCCGAATTAAACTTAGAAAAAAACCCCCACAACTCCGAAACCGCCCCAAAATTCCCCCTCATATTATAATTAATAAAAATTATAAAATACAACCCCAAAAGAATCATATACAACCCGTTATAAAACGTAATCTGCGATCCCTGCTTAACTCTCTTAATATTCATCAAACAACTAACAATTAACACTTTAAAAAAATTTATGAACTCCGAACTAACCCTAAAAACAAAGAACACATCCCCATCAATAAATTTATATACTAACTCCATATTCATAAGATAAAGAGGCGCCTAGATAATGCAACAAATCAAAAAAATCAATCCCTTATCACTCGGCTACAACTTAGCCCTCATCTACTTAGTCTTCGGAATACTATTCTCAATATTTCTATTAATCTTAAAAAACTCGTCAAACTTCATAAGTTCCATAAACCCCACAGTACTAACCCTCACAAACTCCCAAGTATTCTTACTATACCCTCTAGGCTACGCAATAGGCGGATTCATAACCGGATACATAATAGGTTTCATCTACAACTACATAGTAAAAATAACCGGCGGGATCTCAATCGAACTCACAGAAGACAAAAAATTAAACAGAAACTCAGATTCAAGGCAAGAAACTATGTCTAATTCAAGCTCAGATTCAAAACCAAACTCTGATGAAGAAAAAAATGAAAGAAAAAAAGAATAACCATTAAATTAATCAAATTCTACAACAAAAAAACTTATATACTCAAAACGAAATAATAAATAATGGCTAAAATAATTTTAGATAACAACAAAAGAGAATTAGAGGATGGATCATCTATTAAAGAAACCTGCAAAACTCTAGGAATCCCATTCAGTTGCAAAAAGGGAGTTTGTGGAACTTGCTTAATCGAAGTAGAAGAAGGAATGGAAAACTTAGGAGATAGAAATCAACAAGAAGAAGATATGGGCCTATCTGGAAACAAAAGATTAGCCTGCCAATGTAAAATAAAAGGAGGAACCATAAAAATAAAAATCTAAACATAAAATGGGAAAGATAACTTTAAAAGATCCACATCAAGAAGAAGAATCCAGAGATGGAGAATCAATCCAAGAAGTATGCGAAGATAAATTCAACATCCCATTCGGATGCAAAGACGGAATCTGCGGAACTTGCCGTATCAAGGTCCTTGAAGGAAACGAGAACCTAAGCGAAAAAAACGAACAAGAAAAAGACATGTTCCCCGAAGATCCAACCGAAAGACTAGCCTGCCAATGCACGTTAAAAGACGGAGATGTTGAGATTGATACTAGTTATTGATTATATGGTTACAGTTTTATCACTCTCTAATTCTCTGGTTAGGCCTAGGCTTTTAATTTTACCTCTAATGTGATTCCTATCAACTTCTGGGAAACTAGGGTGATAACTACATATAATTTCAATTCTAAATCTTCCTAAATCTACTCCTCTTTGATTGACAGTTATACTCGAGTTGTTATTATCAATGGATCCAGTTCCCTCATAGTTGTAATAGAACCATTTACCTGAGAATTTGACACGATCTTCACTATCCTCTATAAATTTTTGTGCAGGATAAACTTCCCCCTTAGAATATCTAAATTCTTTAGAATAAACTTCAGTGACCATCCCCTCTAACATATCCAAAAAAATTCATCTCAATTTATAAACTTATCCATCCCATAAAACATTAATCAACACCCCAAAACCCCTCTCAACTCCTCCACACTCATCTCCAGCCCGTAATTAAACTCCCCAACTACAACTCCCTCACCATCACAAATCACACTATTATGACAATTAAATATCTCCATATACGGCAAAAACTCAAAATAATCCAACCCCTTTAACACCTCTCCACTATCCTCTCTATCCACATAAACCTTAACCCCACGACCCTCAAAACACTCAACCAACACATCATCAACATCCTCAACCAACAACCCAGTATGTTTAGTAATTCCACTACTAATAAAATAAAACCCAAAAACCAACAAAACCAAAACCAAAACCAAAACACTAATCTCAACTATCCGAACCCTTTCCATAAACAAACAAACAAACCATATCTTTTAAACCTTGCCAAAACTAACCAAACCCTCCCAAACCTCCCCAAACCCTCCCAACATCTAGCTCACATTCCAAACATAAGCCCATCAACAACAAATTTATAAACCCCTCCTAACTCCCAATAACATGGTAGCAACACTAACTTGGGTAATAATCGCAGTAATCGCATTAGCAGTCCTAACACTAATCTACTACTTCAACAGATTCGTAACCCTAGAAAACAGAATCAAAAACAGCTCAGCCCAAATAGACGTTCAACTAAAAAAACGAGCAGACCTAGTCCCTAACTTAGTAAAAGCAGTCAAGAGCTTCGCCAAACACGAAAAATCAGTCTTCGACTCTGTTAACAAAGCAAGATCAGAACTTCTAAGCTCAACAAACTTAAATGACAAAGTAAAAGCCGGCGACAACCTACAAAACGCACTAAAATCAATCTTCGCAATAGCCGAGAACTACCCAGACCTAAAATCAAACCAAAACTACCTACACCTTCAACAAGAACTCTCAGCAATAGAAGACAAAGTAGCCTACTCAAGACAATACT
>CAZOQD010000064.1:0-4994 GCA_964581925.1 Candidatus Woesearchaeota archaeon | reverse complement strand
ATATACTGGATATACTGGATATACTAGATATACTAAGCTACTAGATGTACTAGATGCACTAGATGTACTAGATACATTAGATTTACTAGAACAAGAAAGAGAAATGAAAATAGACGTTTCAAGAGAAGAAAGACTAGATTGGGCCAAGGTCAGACAACACGTCAAAGAACATGGAATAAGAAACTCAAACATTATGGCAATCGCTCCAACCGCAACAATCGGCAACATCTCGGGAGCCTATCCATGCATAGAACCTATCTACAAAAATATCTACGTAAAAGCAAATGTAACCGGAGAATTCACCATAGTAAACCACTACTTAGTCAATGATCTAAAAAAACTTAATCTTTGGAACGAAGAAATGCTAGAACAACTAAAATATAACGACGGAAATCTAACAAAAATCGCAGCAATTCCTCATGACTTAAAACAAAAATATACTGAAGCTTTTGACATCGACCCACATACTCTAATAGACATCGCAGCCGCCAGAGGAAAATGGATAGATCAAAGTCAATCGCTAAATATTTTCATCAAAGGAATTTCTGGTAAGAAACTAGACGAAGCCTACACCTACGCCTGGACAAAAGGACTAAAAACTACTTATTATCTAAGAGGCATGGCCGCAACACAAATTGAGAAATCTACTTTAGACGCAGGAAAATACGGATTCACTCAAACTCGTGATAACAACAAAATTGAAGAAGAAACCAAACCCAACCCCGCACCAGAAACACCAATCCCCGTACCAGCCTCCCTACCCTCAATGCAACTCAACACCGAAATAAAACAAGAACCAAAATTATGCTTAATTGATGATCAAGATTGCGAGGCTTGCCAATAATCAAATATCATTTCAAAGACCAATTAAGTTAATAAACCAAAATAAATATTATAAATAAAAAGAGAATAAAATGTCAATACTAGATAACTTAAAAACAGATCCAAATAAAATCTTGCCCATGAAATACTTATGGGCAAGGGAACATTACAAAAACGGAGTTGCAAATAACTGGGTTCCTGAAGAAATCCCAATGCAAGACGATGTTCAACAATGGAAATCAGACATCAAAATCAACGAAACAGAAAGACGTATGATACTATGGAACCTTGGATTTTTCTCAACCGCAGAATCTCTAACTGCCAACAATATAGTCCTAGCTGTCTACAATCACGTAACAAACCCCGAATGCCGACAATACTTACTAAGACAAGCATTCGAAGAAGCAATACATACAGACACTTTCATCTATTGTTGCGACACGCTCGGACTAGACCCCGAAGAAATCTACAACATGTATCAAACAATCCCCTCGATAAAGGAAAAAGACGATTTCGTTATCGAACTAACTAAATCAGTCTTCGACCCAAACTTCAAGGTAGACTCTCAAGAAAACATCCAGAAATTCCTACACGATCTAATCGGTTATTATGTAATCATGGAAGGCATTTTTTTCTATGCAGGTTTTGCAATGATGCTCGCTCTAAAAAGACAACATAAAATGACCGGAGTAGGCGAACAATTCGAGTACATCATGAGAGACGAGTCTATTCATCTAGCTTTTGGCTGCGACCTTATCAACACAATCAAAACTGAAAACCCAGAAGTATGGACACCTCAATTCCAACAAGAAGTAATAGAACTAATAAAAAAATCAGTAGATCTAGAAATCAAATACGCCTACGACGCCTGCCCCAACGGCCTATTAGGCATCAACCCCGAACAATTCGCCCAGTACGTCAAATGCATAGCAGACCGAAGACTAGAACGTATCGGCCTACCAAAATTCTACAACATAGAAAACCCATTCCCTTGGATGTCGCAATCAACAGATCTAAATAAGGAAAAAAACTTCTTCGAAACAAAGGTGACTGAATATCAAACCGCCGGAAGTTTAGACTGGGATTAAATAAAAGAACAAAAAAGATGATAAAAAAAATAAGAAAAAGAGACGGCACAGTAGTTTTGTTTGATAAAGACAAAATAGCAGAAGCTATTTGGAAATCAGTGAAATCTGTCGGAGGTCATAATAGAGATAAGACTGAAGAGATCTCAAACATTGTATCCGAACAGTTGGGAAAAGAACATCCCGAAGGATCCATTCCTGGTGTTGAGATGGTCCAAGATCTTGTAGAAAAAACCTTAATTGAAAAAGGCCACGCCAAAACTGCAAAAAGCTACATTCTTTACAGAAAAAGCCACGAAGAGCTCAGAGATGTTAAGGGAATGTTTGACACGATAGAAGCAGTCGAGGATTATATCGGTTTAAACGACTGGATGATAAAAGAAAACTCAAACATGGGCTTTTCACTACAAGGACTAAATAATTATATCGCAACAAAAATAATCACAAATTACTGGATGAGAAGAATCTACCCAGAATCTATAAGAAAAGCCCACGAAGAAACTCACTTACATATCCACGACTTAGGAACTCTAGGCGCTTACTGTGTGGGATGGGATTTAAAGGATTTGTTAGTAACTGGTTTCAAGGGTGTTCCAGGAAAAGTCGAATCCAGGCCCGCAAAACATCTAAGAACCGCCCTAGGACAAATGGTCAATTTTTTCTACACACTTCAAGGAGAAACCGCAGGAGCCCAAGCATTCTCAAACTTCGACACACTATTAGCCCCATTCATAAGATACGATAATCTAAACTATGATCAAGTAAAACAAGCCATGCAAGAATTTCTATTCAATCTAGCAGTCCCAACAAGAGTCGGCTTTCAAACCCCTTTCACAAATATCACCATGGATCTAAAAATCCCCGAATACATGAAAAACGAACCAGTAATTATTGCAGGCCAACCTCAAAAGGAAACTTACAAAGAATTCCAAGATGAAATGGACATGATCAACAAAGCTTTCGCAGAAGTCATGATTGAAGGCGACGCTTCCGGAAGAGTTTTCACTTTCCCAATCCCCACATACAACATCACCAAAGATTTCGATTGGGATAATGAAAACTATGACCTCATATGGGAAATGACTGCCAAATACGGAATCCCTTACTTCTCAAATTTTATCAACTCAGATATGAACCCAGAAGATAGCAGAAGCATGTGTTGCCGTCTAAGATTAGACCAAACCGAACTAAGAAAAAGAGGCGGCGGTTTATTTGGAGCAAATCCTCAGACAGGATCCATTGGAGTCGTAACCATCAATATCCCTAGAATAGGTTTCACCGCTATCGATGAAAATGATTTCCTAGCAAAACTAGGAAACCTAATGGAACAAGCCAAAGAAAGCCTAGAAATCAAAAGAAAAACATTAGAAAGATTCACCGACATCGGACTATACCCTTACTCAAGATTTTATCTAAGAAACGTCAAAAAAAGATTCGACGGTTACTGGAAAAACCATTTCGCAACAATCGGCTTACTCGGAATGAATGAAGCCATAATTAACTTCATGCCCGGAGAAGACATAACCACTGAAAAAGGTAGAGCCTTCTCAATAAAAGTATTAGATTTCATGAGAGAAAAACTAGAAGAATACCAATCCGAAACAGGAAACATTTACAATTTAGAAGCAACTCCAGGAGAAGGAACAACTTACCGTTTCGCCAACAGTGACAGAAAAAGATTCGGAAAAATCATAGTAGCAAACGAACCAGCCGTAAAAAAAGGAGGCAAACCCTACTATACCAATTCATCTCAACTCCCAGTTGATTATACCGATGACCTATTCGAAGCCCTAGAACTACAAGACGATCTACAAATCAGATACACCGGAGGAACCGTATTCCACACTTTTGTCGGCGAGAAACTAGATAAAAATGGAGTTAAACTCCTAATCAAAAAAATAGCAGAAAGTTTCAGACTACCTTACTTCACCCTAACCCCTACATTTTCAATATGCCCCGAACACGGTTATTTAGCAGGCGACCATGAATACTGCCCAAAATGCGACGAGAAAATCTCATATAAACCAGAAGCAGAATGCAACACCAATACAAATTGCAACATCAGTCCAGAACTTAAAACTAACACAGAACCTAACACAAACACAGAATCCAACACCAACATAAACCCCGAACCCAATACCAATCCGAAGCCCATTAGTAATCCAGATCAAAATGCTCCTCCAGAGCCTATAGCTAACCCTTCTCCCAATACCAATCCAGAACCCATAACCAACACCTCAATTAACACCAATCCCAACTCCATTAACAACTCCGAATCCATCAACAATCCAGAAATTAACACCAACCCTCAACCTAACATTAAATTAAATACAGAGGTATAAAAATGGAAAAACAAAAAAGGACAAAGTGTGAAAGGTATTCCAGAATCGTCGGCTATTTAAGGCCACTACGACAATGGAACGAAGGAAAGCAAGCCGAATGGCAAGAAAGAAAGCTTTTCACAGTGTCATGTAATAATGCTAATTAAAGGAATACAAAAAACAACCCTAATTGATTACCCCAACGAAATAGCCTGCACCATATTTTTATTTGGATGTAACTTTAGATGTAATTTTTGCCATAATCCGGAATTAGTCATCGACAGCAAAGGAAGAATCTACAGCGAACAAGAAATACTAGATTTTTTCAACAAAAGAAAAAAATATCTAGGCGGTGTCTGCATAACGGGAGGAGAACCACTAATCAGCTTAGACCTAGATTTTATCAAGAAAATTAAAGCCATGGGCTACAAAGTCAAAATCGACACCAACGGCAGTTTCCCCGATAAACTAAAATTACTAATCGATAACAATCTAGTCGACTACATAGCCATGGACATAAAAGCCGGAAAAGAAAAATACGAAGAAATCGTTAACAGAAGCATAAATCTAGAAAAAATCCAAGAAAGCATAAAAATCATTTCCAATTTCAAAAACCACGAATTCAGAACCACAATCCTCCCAAAATTCCACGACGAACCCGAAATCCGAAGAATGATGGAATGGCTCAAATCCCTAACCCAAAACAACAATAACACTAACAACAATCAAAAGTTCTACCTCCAAGGATTCAAAAACAACCACCAAT
>CAZOQD010000063.1:0-5021 GCA_964581925.1 Candidatus Woesearchaeota archaeon | reverse complement strand
CGGGTCACGGCCTCGAAAGGGCCGGATGCTTGGCCGCTGCACTATCGGGGCATAATAGATTGAGAATATTTTGGTTTTTAAAGTTTGTGATGAAAGGGTTTAAAAGATTATGATGATTAGAGTTGTTATGGGAAAAAGAGGAGAGGATAATGAGGAAGGTAAGAAGGTTAGGGGTAGGAATGGTAAAGGGAATAATGGAAATGGGAAGAGGGATTGGGATAAGATAATTGGTGCGTTGGTGATAGCTTTTGCGGTGATATCTTTTTGGAGGGGGCTTTGGGGGTTGTGGGATGTGTATGTTTTTCCTGGGAATTATGTTTTGAGTTTGTGGGTGTCTGTGATTGTTGGGTTGGTGATATTGTTTTGGAATAGAAGGATAATTGATCAGTTTATTTATTAGTAAAATTCTTTGGTTTGATAAAATAACTTTTAAAAAATTGAGATTAGAGGTTTATCATTTTTGCTATGTCGCTTATGATTATTGTGTTTTTCATTTTTCCTGATAGGGCGTTTATCCAAGTTATTACCCATAGGACAAACCATAGGATCCATGCTAGGTTTGTGGCAAAAGAGAAATTGGGTAGGGCCCAGATTACGAGTTCGGCTATGAATAGAACTAGTCCGTGTTTTGCGTAGTACATGACGTATTTGTCGTCTCTCCATGCGAGTAGGGCTATTATGAAACCTATTATTGTGAAGAAACTTGCTATGAAGGCTTTTAGGGTTTGGTGGTTGTTTGAATTAGTTTTGTTGTCTTTATTTTTAAGATTGTCTTTGGACTTATTGTTTTTAGAAGCTGATTTCTTCTTTGCCATTAGTTAGACTCTTGTATAAGATTAATTCCAGTGACTAATCCCCAGATCCATGCTGCAACTAGGATTGGTATTCCTATGTAGAAGAAAAATAAAAGTCCTCCGAATACTGCTAGAATTAATTGCCAGATTCCGGCTCTTGTTTTTCCACCAATTAGGCTTCCAAGTCCAGGGATAACAAGTACATTTAATAATAGGGCGATTATGGCAATTGTTTTATCGGGTCTTCTTCTTTTAAGACCTTTAGCTTTCTTCAAAGGTTTAGTAGATGTTCTTTTGCTTTTAGATTTTGTTTTTTTAACAACGGACTTTTTAACTACTGGTTTTTTGACAGTTTTCTTATTTGTTTTTTTCACGTTCTTTTTAGCTTTTTTATTAGCCATATTGTAATATATATTTTAGGGTTTATAAATGTTTTATTTTTTATTTTTTGAAAGTTTGTTTTTCTTAATTGAATTTAGTATTAATAGTCCTGTAATGGCGCCTAGCGATCCTATTACAAAATCCCAGATGACGTCGATTAGGGGTTCTGGAGGTAGTAGGGGTATGGGTTTTATTTTGTATAGATAAAATTCGGTGATTTCCCAGAGGGTTATTATTACTAAGAAGACTATTATTTTTCTATTTATCTTTCTTATGAATATTGAGATTATTAATATCAGTAAGATTGCTAGGGAGAAGTGGATGAAGGTCCAGAAGTCTATGAATATGAAAGAGTTTTGGTAAAATGGGGTGGTTAGTAGGTCTGCCATGTTTTGTTTATGGATTTTAGATTTATAATGTTGTTGATTGTTTTTTAGTTACCAATAAGTTTTAAAACTATGAATTGCTTTGGAGATTGATGAGCCTGTAGCTCAGCCAGGTTAGAGCGCCTGTCTTATAAGCAGGAGGTCCCAAGTTCAAATCTTGGCAGGCTCATTTTTTTTAGATTGTTTGAACTTGTCCCACTAATTGTTCTTTTAGATATATTTCTAAAAATACTGTTTAAAATGTAATAATGTTTAAATAAGAATATGAATAGGTTGGGTTATGAAAAAAGAGAAGTTATTGGTATTTGTTTTTATGTTGGTGGTGGTTGTGGGTTTGAGTTTTGTTAGTGGGGCTATTAAGACTAATAAGGATAGTTATAGTAATGGGGATTCTGTTTATTTGATTAGTACGAGTGATCCGTTGTGTTATTTGGATTTGGAGGTTGTTAAGGCTTTTGTTGTTGAGGATATGGAATGGACTGGGGGGGAGGTTTTGAATGATGCTCGTGGGGATTCGAGTGAAGTTCCTAATAAAAGATTTAATCGGGAGCAGCTTTTAGAGGATGCGGTTATAGGGAATTTTGATGTGGTTATTGATTGTAATGATAATGGGATCTATGATTCTGGTGAGCCTATATTTGATAGTGGATTTGAGGTTGTTGCTAAGAAGGGTGTTGGGAGAGTTTTGGATGGGTTGTTAATTGAGGATTTTTCTTGGAATTATGATCCTGAAGAGATTGAGTTGGAAGTTGAGATTTTGCAGGTTAAGATTAGCGTGGTAAATGAGGGGGTTAAGTTAGGTAGTTTGGATATGACTTTTAATAATCTTCCTTCATTGAATTTACAGAGCGTAGAGGTTTATGTCGATAATAATGGTGATGCTAAGTTGGATAGTGAGGATGTTAAGATTGGAGAGTATGTTCCGGAAGGGGTTATTTCGAATAGGGAATCTGTGGATGTTGGTTTGGATTATGTTTTGAATGCTGATGGGGAGAAGAGTTTGTTGGTGATTTATAGATTGAAGGAAGATGTTGATAATGGGAAGTATTCTATGAGGTTAAATTCCTTGTTAGGTGTTGGTGAGATTACTGGAGAGGAGATTAGTTTTCTTGGGCTTTCAAAGGAGTCGAATACATTAACTGTGGTTGATGCTAAGAGTTGTTTGGGTGCTTTGGCTTTGGAACTTGATCCTAGTAGTTCTTATGAGAATGTGGTTGTTAATGCTAAGGTTAGTAATTTGAGTGGTTGTGATGGGTTTAGGGTTTCTGTGAGGGATCAGCCTTGTTATCTTCCTACTCGTGAGGTTGCGAGTTGTATTGTTAATGAAGGGAAATGTGATGGAGAGATTATTACTAGTGGGAGTAAGACTTATTATGCTTGTTTAGATAAGAATGAAGATGGTGATTTTGTAGATACTGGGGAGAGTGTTCCTGCTGAGTATGAGTTTTTGGTTAAGGAAGTTGAAGTTGTTGAGGAAGTTGAAGAGGGGAATGAGGAAGGAGTTGAAGGAGGGAATGAGAGTGAAGGTGAAAATGAAGGTGAAGGCGAAGGGAATAGTGGTGGGATAACTGGGGGTGTGGTTAATGAAGGTGGGTTTAGTGGAAATTTGGTTAATAATGATTCGTTTTTGGTTTTGCTTGAGGTTACATTGTTGTTGATATTGTTTGTTTTGGTTATGATATTGTTTAAGTTGGGTGGGAATGTTAGTGGGTCTAGTGGGAAGAGTGATGGTCCTGGATTGTTGGATGATGACGATGAGGATGAGATGGAAGGGAAGGATGATAAGGGTGATAAAGATGATAAGAAGGATATTGGGGATTTGTTTGATGAGGAAGAGGAAGGGGATGAAGAGGATAATTAGGTAATTATTTAAAGCTGATTTTTTTGGGTTGATTATGAATTATGAAGGAATTATAATTGAAGAGAGTTTAGAGAATAGGGATGTTTTAGATAGTGTTAGTATTATTAGTACTAGGGTCGAGGAAGTTACTGATAAACATAAAACTCCTTGGATTGATAAATGGACGTTGCATTCTGTGGAGGTTTCTGAAGATATTGTTGATGAGGTTGCTGAGAAGTTGAGTGAGGGTATTAATAGAGAACATAGTGATTCTTGGTATATTGATTTTAAGAATGATAAGTTTCATTATGTGATATTTTTAAATAAATTTTTTAAAGTTGATAGATTGAAGCCTGAGCAATATGGCGAGGTTGTTCAATATGGGGTGAGTTTAGGAATCCCAGATTATCAACTTTCTTTTGATCCAAATTGGGAAAAGAATCCAGATAGGTTATGAAAATAAATAAAGTAATATGTGTTTGTGAAAAATGTTAATAGGAATTGTGGGAAAGCCGAGTTGTGGAAAGTCAACTTTTTTTAAAGCTAGTACGTTGAGTGATGTGCTTATAGCTGCGTATCCGTTTGCGACGATAAAGCCGAATGTTGGTGTGGCTCATGTTAAGATTAAATGTATTGAGGATGAGTTTAATGCTAAGTGTGATGCGCAGAAGGGGTATTGTGTGGAGGGTTTGAGGTTTGTGCCGTTTGAGTTGATGGATGTGGCAGGGTTGGTTGCGGGGGCGAGTGAGGGGAAGGGGCTTGGGAATCAGTTTCTTGATGATTTGAGTGGGGCTGATGCATTTATTCATATTGTGGATGTTAGTGGGGAAACGGATAGTGAGGGGAAGGCTAGTAAGGATTATGATCCGTTGTTGGATGTTGAGATGTTGGAGAAGGAATTGGATTTATGGTATTTGGGTATTTTGAATAAAGTTTGGAGGGTTTTTTCTAGGACTGTTCAGAATACTAAGGGGGATTTTGCTAAGGCTGTTGCTAAGCAGTTTTCTGGGTTGAAGGTTAGTGAGGATGATGTGAAGGATGTTTTGAGGAAAGGGGGATTTGATGTTGAGAATCCTGCTAAATGGGATGACGATTCTTTGTTGGAGTTTGCGCATGGGCTTCGGCATATTAGTAAGCCGATGATTATAGCGGCTAATAAGATTGATAAGGAGAGGGGGAAGGAGAATCTTGATAGGTTGAAAGAGAGGTATGGTGAGTTGATGATTGTGGGATGTAGTGCGGATTTGGAGTTGGCTTTGAGGGAGGCAAATGAGCATAAGTTGATTAAGTATGTTCCAGGAAGTTCGGATTTTGAGATTGTTGGAAAGTTGAATGAGAAGCAACAATCGGGTTTGGATAATGTTCGGGAATTTCTTCGGGAGAATGGGAGTACGGGGGTTCAAGAGGTTTTGAATAATGTCGTTTTTGAGTTGTTGGGGTATTTGACGGTGTTTCCGGCTAGTGCTAATAATTTGAAAGATAGTAAGGGGAATGTTTTGCCGGATTGTTTTCTTTTGAGGAAGGGGAGCACGGCTTTGGATTTTGCTTATAAGATTCATAAGGATTTGGGTGATGAGTTTATTAAGGATGCAGAAGATGCAAACGATGCCATTGATAAAC
>CAZOQD010000062.1:1067-5092 GCA_964581925.1 Candidatus Woesearchaeota archaeon | reverse complement strand
AATATTCTTATCAGATAAATTATAAATCCAATCAGGAATATTTTTAGTATAAGAATCACCTTTTAAATGCAAAACATCAATCATAATAGCCTTTAACAAAGTCGAATTAATCATTAATGAAAATCCATCAGTATGCATTTTAACAGGCATCCCAAACTTACTAGCAACTCTCCTAACAACCTCCCTATTTTCTTCTTCTTGAACAGAGATGATTATAGAATCTCTATCATAACAACCATCAGCAATCCACAAACCAACAAAATTCATAAAATCCTCATCTAATTCAAGCTTACAAGAAACATTTCTCGAACCCCCATAACTCTTCAATAACAACCCCCCTTCATCTACCTTATCCCTAACTTTTAAGAACATCTTAGCAGGAAGTATTTTTTTAACAGTCCAGTTCTGTATTGTCGGTTTAACATAATCTAAAGAATAGGCAATCTCAAAAAGCTCTTTCCTGTTATTTAAAATATAATCCTCAATCCCTTTTCCAAAAACAAATATTTTTTTATCTAATTCGTCCAAATGATTCAACAAATCAATACAAGAAAAATGATTATCAAAAGGCAACCTTGAAGGTATCGCAATAAAACCACCCTCACTTAATTCCTTAGGTTTAATCGGTTTTATAATATTCTTCTCATCTAAAGTAAAAAGAGAATGATCCTCAGTCACTTTAATCTTCTTCCCAGAAGTAGTCTCAATTTCATAAATCTGCTTACCAACCTCATGTCTAATAAATTTACTAGGATCTGACAAAACCACGTTTCCATCCTTATTCACCGCAAATATCTTAATCTTACTCGGATTCAAAGATTTTTCCCTACCATCAATATCCCTAAACCCATTCCTCTCAATCTGTCCATCTATCAAATCCCCAATTGTAGTTTTTCTAAATTTCCCATTTTCCTTAACAATTATCTTACTATCTCCAGTGACGCTATCCTCCAAAACTATAATCCTATACTTGGGCATTATCTCCAATAACAACGAACCAAGCAATGACGTCTTTCCACTACTCCTAGTCCCAGCAACCAACAAAGTTCTAGAACCATCAATCAAAAAACTAAACAACCCAGCAGAAAAACTATTAATCATCTTATTCTTCACAAACAAAGGCAAAGTCCAAGGATTCTCCCTATGCCTTCTTATCGCATACGCCAAACCTCCAGGACTCAACGGCTGTTGTATCACTGCAATTCTCGAACTCACCTTCCCCAACCTCAAATCAGTATCCAAAATCGGATTCGCCTCATCCAACGGCCTCCCACTTATCATCCTAAACTTAGCAGCCCAACTATCCGCATCCTCTTTACTAGGAATAATATTCGTAATACATTCATCAAACTCCTCATGCCTCAGAAAAACAGGATTCGCAGCAATAGGCGCATTCAAAACAATATCATGAATCCTCTTATCCTGCAACAAAACCTCAATCAACCCAAACCCAATAGTATGCCTAACCAAAATCTTAGCCAACCTATTAAGCTCCTCATAACTAATCTTAATCTTCTTACTCTCCGACAAATCCCGAAGCAGATCCCTACTCACATTAAAAAAAACCTGCCTAGTCTTCTCAGGATCCGTAAACTCTTCCGCCTTAGGCTGATGCTCAATCAAAACATTCCTAGCAAGATTAATCAACCCCTGCATTTCCTCCTCAAGCGAATACTCCGGAGGAGCAAGATGATACATATGCTTCGCATCCCTCTCCCTCTTCAATATCGTAACAACACTCCTATCAAATTCCTCCCCAATCTCATACTGATCCACAATCTCCGCATCCTCAGGCAAACTACTAACCAACCTAGTAAAAGTAAAATTAGGTATAATCTCCGGCCTAAAAAAATTCTGATAAATCGCCCGACTATAATCGTAATTATCCAAATGCCCCTTAACTTTCTTAATCAACTCAGTACCACTCAAAAGGTCATAAAACTTCTCCAACAATTTAATATAATTCGACTGATCAATTTTAAAAGTATCACTCAACCCTCCCAAATCCCTCTTCTCCACTTCAATTATCTTCCCCAACTCGACAAAACACGCAATAGGATCACTTTTCAATTTAACCAACAAATACCCAACATCATTATACCTCTGACTCAACCTATTCGTATTCAACACCGACAACTTCCCAGGCGAAAGTAGCTTTTCCTGTTTAGTCAAAAAAACATAAATATTAGAAATCTCCTGCAACATAAACGTCTGAACAGAATTATGACTATAATTCCTCTGCTGAACAAACACAATCCTAGAAACATCACTCGCATCACTCAACAACTCCATAGTCCGCGACATCACATCCGCACTCTCAGCCACGTTCGGCACAAAACTCGCCCCCATATAATTAACATACAAAGATTTAACACCAGCTTCTTTAATTATCTCATACGCAAACAACTGCGTCCCAGGTTTAAACAACATTTTCACTCCTTCTTTATAATATATAAGAATCTCACCCACTTATTAAAATTTATGTATTCTTATTACAAACTACATTCAAGCACTCTAAACATATATAATCTCAAACAAAAAGTTTTAATAAACCAACTTATTAATCTAAATTATGAAAAACGCTTTCATTTTCCATGGAACAGAGGGACATCCTCAAGAAAATTGGTTTCCTTGGTTAAAACAAGAATTAGAAAAAGAAGGCTATGAAGTAATAGTGCCTCAATTTCCCTCTCCCTCAATAGTTCCAGCAGAAATAGACAAATGGTTTGAAGTCCTAAAAGATTATGAACATCAAATAAATGAAGACACTATTATTATAGGTCATAGTCTCGGCGGAGTCTTTACCCTAAGAGTCTTAGAAAAATTAAAACACAAAATTAAAGCAGCATTTTTTGTAGGAACCCCTATCGGAGTCGGGTCAATATTAAATTATGATCGAGATAATAGCTTTAGTGGTTTTTCTTTTGACTGGAACACTATAATAAACAAAGCGGAACATTTTGTCGTTTTCCAATCAGACGATGATCCTTATGTCTCTCTAGAAAATGGAGAAGAATTATCAAAAAATCTCAATACAAATCTAAGTTTTGTCTCAAACGCTGGACACTTCAACGAAAAAGCAGGCTACACTAAATTTGATTTACTTCTTGAGAAACTCAGACCAATTTTATAACCAATCATCTCAAATCGTCTTTCCAATTTTATAATTAATTTTTCTCATTTTCAATTTCACAAATCACAACAATTTTAAACCCCATTCACTTCACTAAACAAAAGAGATGAAAATGCCAGCAGAACAAACTCAAGATCCAATCAGCTCACTATTAGCAGAATTCAGCACTCGATTAAACGAAGTAGAAGAAAAACAAAGACTTCTAAGAGATCGTGCATTATTAATCGGAGAAAATCTCATATCAACAAAAGAAGACCACGAAGATCAATCCCATACAACAAAAAAAGAAATCACACAAATAAATTCTGAAATAAAACAACTAAAAGTTTTAATGAAACGTGTAATCAACGAGCTAGAAAACTTCGCCAGAAAAACAGAACTAGACATATTAAAAAAACAATCCCAAATGTTCCAACCATTAAAACTAGCAAGAATAAAAGATGTCGAAGAGATTGTAAAAAATCAAATAGACAAACACTTAAAACAACAAAATCCCTCTAAATAAAATGGTAGTAGATAGAATAAATGAGATGAAAAGCCAAGGCTTACCAACTGGACAAATTGTGCAGAACCTAAAACAAGAAGGCATCACCCCAAAAGAAATTAACGAAGCATTGGGCCAATCTCAAGTTCCTAATTCTCAACAAAACAATCCACAAAATCCAACACAACCAAACCCTATGAACCAACAAGCAGCAGATCCAACAGCCCAAATGCAACAATCCCAACTCTCAGTATCACAACAACCAACCCAAGAACAACCTCCAATGTACCAATCCCCAACTCAACAACCGACTAACCAAATGCAACAACAACCCATAGGATCAACGCAAATGCAACAATCCACACCAATCCAACCCAACGAAAACATAATGCCCCAATCTACCGAATA
>CAZOQD010000062.1:0-1057 GCA_964581925.1 Candidatus Woesearchaeota archaeon | reverse complement strand
ACCAAGGACAACCTCTCTCCCCATCCAACCAACCTGCAGACCCTTACTACCAAGATTACCAACAAGGCTACGACGAATACCCTGAATATGCCCCCCAACAAAGCATGGACGTAGAAACAATAAACGATCTAGCAACACAAATCATAGAAGACAAAATACAAGACCTAAGAGACAACATAACCGGCTTCACAAAATTCAGAAAACAAATCGAAGACCAAACCATTGAAATGGAAAAACGACTAACCCAAATAGAACTCACCATGAGCGACTTACAAATGGCCATAATAAAAAAAGTCGGAGAATACGGAGAAAACATAAACAACATCTCAAACGAACTAAAAGCAACCCAAGACTCATTCTCAAAACTCGCCAATCCCCTAATGGATAAAAGAGACCTAGAAGGTTCAAACCCAAAATCCAACTCTCAAGAAAAAACAACTCAACCAAAACCAGCTAACCCTACAAACAAATCTCAACCCAAGTCTAAATCAAAAAAATCAACTAGTTTCGAAGATTATTTAAGATAAACAAAAAATCTAAAACAATTTAATAATATCCATTCTAAACAACCAGAAAACCTACTTCTTCCCAACACCAACAAACCAAGCAACCAATCCCGCAATTCCAATCAACAACAACGTACCAACCCATCTCCCCTCACCCGCATACCGAAGCTGCTGAACCAAACTAGTCCCACCAGAACCAGAAGCTATCACCAAGTCGGGATGAAACACAGGATTAAAAACATAAATCGCCGATATCAAAAATATCACAACCAACAATCCAACAATAACCCCTCCAAAACCAGGTTTAGCAATCCAATCCACTTTCCCCCCAGCCAACCCAGCAATCAACAATATCAAAAACGTACAAACAAAAAGCACAATAAACCAAGGAATAATAGTCCTTATATAAAGATCAAGCGAAGAAAAACTCAAAAATATAATCGCCATAATCATACCAACAAGCATATTAGTCCACCCCTCCCCCAATATCTTAGTCTTATTCAATATAGCAAACACAATTAAGAACACAAAAAGAAAACTAAATATAGGCA
>CAZOQD010000061.1:0-5107 GCA_964581925.1 Candidatus Woesearchaeota archaeon | reverse complement strand
ATTCTCCTTTGGAAAGAATACTTCCTAATTGTTTCAAGATTTCATATTGGGAAACTTGTTTCCTTTCTTCATCTGTTCTAAACTGAGCCACACCATCACCAGGAGGTAAAAGGGCTTGTTGTTGTACCATGGCCTGGACCTGTCTCAACTCCTGTCTTTGACCCATTTGCATACCCATTCCTAATCCTGGCATTTTATTCCTTATCTCCTTGATCCGGATTCCATGATCCAATAACTTTAGTTACATATTGTTGATTCCCCTTATGAAATCTACTCTTTTGAGCATTAAAGTTAGACTGTAGTCTATCATATTGTTCAGTTGTAAGATTTGGTTTTGCTCCCGTTGTTTCTGCATAAATCCATGCCTGGTAGATATTTTTTTCTTCAACGAGTTCACCTAATCTTTGTGAAGCTTCCCCTTTTACTGTTTCCCCAAAAACACTTGCAACAGCCTGACATGTTCTATAATGATCTGCACCGTTTTTCTTTAGATTTGAATAAGCCTTTTTTGCAATCCCCCTATCAGCTAAAGAAAGCATTCTCCTTTGTTCATCTTCTGAAAATTCAGGTGTAAAGTGGTATAAGTGAATCGATCTTCCTAATCCAGTTGCTATTGAATCAATATCATGTCTTCCAGAAATATAATCTCCTACTTCTGATTTTTGTTCATCTGAAATCGAAATATCATCTTTTTTTGTAAGACTACCGATAACCTCATCAAGAGAGCGATGCGGAGAGTTCCAACCTGTTTTTCCTAGTCCATTATCATGCCTTCTAAACGATGCACCAACAATAGATTCAACTACTTCAGCAGGTGGTACAGAATCTGTAATTATCATCAAATTTCTTAGGCTATTATATGAAGGCTCGTCATTAATTAACTTTCGGTATATTTCATTTCTTGTATCTTCTGTAGGTTGAAATTCAAATTCTTTTTTGAATTTTGCAATCCAACTAACTTTTCTTTGTGCTTCCTTGCCACTTAGTCTTAAGATCTCATCTAATCCCTCTCTAGTAGGTTTCTGACTGAAGTAAGTTATTCTCCTAAAACTATCTTCATCTTCTTCTCCATAAGCCATTTGTACAAGTGTATTCACAGTATCTTCGTTTAACTTATGCCCTAAAGATTGGCAATTGAGAACGTATCCAATTCTCTCGTTTATCCTAGTTAGACCAATTAATTCTTCTACCCTTTCCTCAGAGATCGGAATTTTAGTATTCCCAAACAATTTATTTGCTTCAGAAGTTTTTCTATGCTCTTTCTCTCTTAATAATGAAACATATCTATCTTCAATTTGACTAGGGTCTAATTCTTGATTTAACGCCCTTGCAACCACTCCAGGATCATCTCTCTTCCAACTCTCAAAGTAGTTTGTAACAACGTCTTTTAATTCATGAGGTGTAGCAGTAATGATCGTTCCAACCCTTTCGTTGACTCCTGCTACTGCTTCATACACGAAAGGATTCTTTTTTATATCATCTCTTAGATGACTAATAACTTTTCTTCTAATTATCTCCTTTTGATCATCATCAAGTTCCTCTAATTCAAACTCAGATCTCAATTGATCATATTTCTCAGTATCGAGATTCCCCAATAATTCTATTCCCATGTTAAGCGCACGTTCAGGAGAAAATATTCCCGGAACTCTTTGCTCCAAACTTTTTATTGCGTCAAATCTACCTTGAGCACCCCACCTACTTATTTGACCGTGTAATTCTGGTTTGTAAGTTTCAGGAACTACTAATCCTTCTGGAAGATATGCACATAACCTATCTGCTTGATTAAATCCAGCTCCCTTAAGACTTGCTATAGCAACCAGATTTATCTTCTCTCTTACTTGTTCAGAAAATTTATCTTTACTTATCAAATTAGCTAGATAATCAATACGCTCTACTAGGGATCCATCAGATAGTCTATTTTTTTCTGCATCAGCTAAAACCCCTAAGGCAACATTGTTTCTTACTGTTCCTTCATTAGCATATCTCAATCCAGTTTTATCTTCAATGTCTCCTACTATTTTTTCCGCATTTTGCGGAATTTCGCCTCTTGCAGAGATGTGTCTAATTAATGCCAATTCCCATGCTTTATCAGTTAAAGGTACTCCTACAGATTCTACAAGGGCCGGTAATGGAGCAAACTTCTTCTCTTCTTGAGTTGCCTCAACTAAAACTAATTCAAGACCTTTTGCATATACTTCCTGTATTTGATCTTCATTTTCAACAGAATAATTCGGATTTTCACTTTTAGCATCATTTATCTTTCTTGAATATTCCGAAATAACATCATGAAATTCACTTCTAAATTTCCTATATTCTCTTAAATTTCTTCCTCTTATAGGTTGTAGTGGACTTAGTGCCATTTTACTTACAATATCCCCCTTCTAATTTATTTATTCTGCGACTTAATTCTTTGGCTAAACCTGAAACTTTAGCGGCGGTAACCTCAGTAGATGGTTTCATGCCCAAATCTTGATAAAGCCCATCCACAGCTTCTATATCGTTTCGAAAATTTCCACTTAAAGATTCTAGTCCTGGAGAGTATCCCAGCTGTTGCTTAGCAGCTCTATGTATATACTCTTCTGGAATCCTGCAATTCCCTCTCTGAACCATAGAAACTAAATTTCTAAAATATTCCATATCTGTACTTCTACCCATGCCTCTTGATTTTTCATCTAATTTTCTATTTACAGTTTCTTGATCATATGTTGGATTAACCCCTACTTTTTCTGATAATTGGTCTAAGCCTCTTAATAAATTTCTTTCTAATAAATCTGAGTATACTCTTTTTAAAACTTGTTTTGATGGTGCAATACCAGTAGCCATCGCTATTTGATAAACTCCACCTAAATCATCTTTACTAGATAATTCTCTACAGCCAGCTTTTACTTTAGACTCACTCAATTTAGTAACTGAATTCGCATACAATTCACTAAACAAATCTAATTCTCCTCTTGCTAATAACGCTTGCTGAACTGCTGGAGCTAACTTCTCATCACCATATAATCCGAATAATGCTTGACAGTGAGTTAAATCTTCTGATTGTATATTCGCTTTACTAAAATAACTGACAACACCATCTTTAACTTTCTTATTTACATTAGGTGCTACTTCTGTTGCGCTTTGTAATTTAGCCAAGACTTCAAAAGTAGTTCCACCACTCCAATTTATTTTTGGAGCTTCTGCAGGCAATGTTTCATACTTTTCCTGTACAAGTTCTTGCGGAATTGGAATGCCTGTTTCAGATCTAACCTTTTTTAAAACATCAGATTTGTAGAGTAGTCTCTTATATGCTCCTCTAACTTGGTCTTCATCAAAACTAATTGTACCAAACCTTTTCTTTATTTCTTGATAGGAATCATCCCTGCCGTCAACTAATTGTTCTAAAGCTACCTTATCTATGACTCCGGTTCCCATTATACCTTCTTCGGACAATGCTAAAGTTTTCTCAAGTAATTCCCAGTCTTGATTTCTCAGGGCTTTCTCAATAAACGGAGATAATTGTTTTGTGGTTGCTCTTATTCCTAGTACTCCACTCATAACACTAATTTGCTCAAGTGCATAATCTGATAACTGAGATCCTGATAATTCCATTTCCTCTCCATGACGATCCATATATTCCTCAGCTTGATCTGAATCAACTAAATGATCTCTATAAAACTGCTGCATTTTATCTTTTGAAGCTTCAGTTACAACTCTCTCTAAAAATTTTCCTAAAAACGCTCCAGCATATACTCTTTCTGCTTCTCCAAATGAAACTGTCTTGCCATCTCTAATTCTGGCCACCAAATCATCAAATTGCTTTTTAGCTTCTTTCATTTTCTTTTATCTCCAAGAATTTATCTATTGCAAATTCCACAAAATGACTTTTATTTCTAAATATACCTCTATCTACAAAAGTCTCTAATCTATCTATAGTTTTTGCCTCAACACTTATACTTAGTTTTCTCTTCATCTTCTATAGTATAAGGTAGTATAATTTACTCTTATAAAGCTTTCCATATAGTTACCATTATATAATTACATAAAATTAACAACCAACAAACCTTAAAAACCCCTCCATCTTCTAAGCAACATGCCCAACAGAATCTCTTTCCACGATCAAATCTCAAGTAACAAACTAAAATCCACAATATTACTAGCAGCAATCCTAGCCATCCTAATCCTTCTAGGCTATGTAATCGGCCTGGCCCTAAACCCCGACTACTTCTTCCTAATCCTAATCATCTCGATAATATTCTCAATAGGCTACATCTGGGTAGGCTACTTTAACTCCCACAAAATAGCCCTCAAATCAGTAAATGCCAAACTAGCCAACCAACCAGAACACCGACAATACCACAATATAGTAGAAGGCCTCTGTCTAGCCAGCGGTTTACCAAAACCAAAACTCTACATCATGGAAGATCAAAACATTAACGCCTTTGCTTCTGGAAGAGATCCCAAAAACGCAGTAATCTGCATCACAACCGGAATGCTAGAAAAACTAGACAAACAAGAACTAGAAGGAGTAATAGCCCACGAACTCTCACACATCGCAAACTACGACATAAGATTCATGACCCTAACAGCAGTCCTAGTCGGAATGATCGCCATCATCTCAGAAATCTTCCTGAGAAGCCTTTTCTGGTCCTCTCTTTCAGGAAACAACGACCGAGACAACAAAGCCCAAATTATCTTCATAGTTATAGGAATCGTATTAGCAATCCTAGCCCCAATAGTAGTCATGCTAGTCCAACTCGCCATCTCAAGAAAACGAGAACTCACTGCAGACGCAAGCGCAGTAAAATTCATAAGAAGCCCAACAGGCCTAAAAAACGCCCTAAAAAAAATCCAACAAGAACACCCATTATCAAAAGAACAAAAACACCATTACAACAAAGCCGTAGCCCCATTATTTATCTCCGATCCATTTAAGAGAAAAATCGATGGCTATTTCGCAACCCACCCTCCTTTAAAGAAACGTATCAACATTTTAGAGAGGATGTAAAATGACAATTATTTTTGAGGTAATTGATAAAACAGGAAGAAAGATAAGATTAACAAAAAAACAATGGAGTCATATAAATAAAAAACATCCACAAGTTGCAAAAAATCAAGAGGAAATAAA
>CAZOQD010000060.1:0-5184 GCA_964581925.1 Candidatus Woesearchaeota archaeon | reverse complement strand
CACAATAACTCAAACCCAAATTCATATCAGGGCAATCACTATCTGCATTACAACTAACCCCTACAAATTCAGCACATTCCTCAAACATTTTCTTAGCAGCCGGAGTCCAATATTCACTCTCAACAATCCCAAAAAAACAAACATTTTCATCAGTGGTCCGCCCATTAATCAACTCAGTCCCAGGTCCAGCATAACTTATAACATCTCCCAAAATATTATCCTCACCATTATTAGGCCCAGAAAAAGCCCCAGCAACCCTCTCAAAACCCGCGACCTTATTTTCATTTGATAAATAATAATATGGAATAGAAATAGAAGAACCATAAAATGTAGCACTATCATATACTTGAGTAACCAAATGATCCTGAACAACACTTAACGGACTTGTCGCAGCAAGTTGAGAAACTCCATCTCTATCTGTCAAACCAAACTCATTCCCAAAATAATAATTTGAGATAATAGAAGGAATTTCCGACAATGGAATAAGATGCTCATTACGAAACCTTTCATCCCCAACAAAAATAAAATTATAACCAGAAAAGTCAATCGGCAAATCATCCTCATCAATTAAATCTACATCCAACCCCATATCCTCAAACACATCCACAACATTATCATCTATCCTCGCCTCCCTCTTATAAACATAAGCAACATCCCCTGCCAAAACCGAACTAGCAACCACATTAACCATCAAAATCGCAAAAATAATTAGACAAAAGCTCTTCCCAAGATTAGCGCTTCTTTCCATATAACAAATAAACTAACGTCTTCTATATAAACATGACTTACTACTTTAAGTTGATAAAAAATAAACTTATTTTTATTACCTTACAAAATAATCTCAAGATTTTTTGTGATATAAAAGTAAAAACATAGAAAGATTTAAAAAGAAAAAGATAATGCTACTTTTAATCTAGGGAGAAGAAGAGTTCTGATATTTCAAAATGACAGGAAAACAAAAAATAGACATTTATCGAGGGGTTGTTCAATTACCAACTCCCGTAGACTTATTTAATGGAGATAAAATTAATGCCTACCCTCAAGGACTTCATGTTAAACATATTGGAAAACAAGTTCCTAGACAAAATTTAGAAGGTACTTTTGACGATAATCTTTTTAACGAAGGATTTGTTAGAGTCGAGTTTCATGATCAAGAAACTCCTAAGGTTTATAATGATAAACTTTTTACGAGAGACCGCTATGAAGATTACATTGGAAAACTAGGTCATTTAGGACTAGAGCATTTAGAAACTGAAGATAAAGATGTTAAAACTGTTTTTGATAGATATACTAAAATCTTCCATAAAGGTAATGAGGACGGGAGATTTGCACCACTTTACCTATTACAACTAAGTCCAACAAATGATTTCTCTGACTTTAGTGTCGATCAAAATCATATTTTTTTCTTACATATAGCGGATCAGAAAGATTCAATTTATTCTGCATTAGAAGAAGCACTTAAAGTTCCAGCTCAATCATCATAATTAAAAAACAACCTCTACAAAAAACCCAAATAAAAAAATAAAAAACAAAACTCTTTAAGGAACCAAAACTCTCAAACTATTTTTAGGTTCAACACATTTCAAAACAGGATCTTCAGTATCATGACTACTAGCCCCACATTTAAACTTGAAAACTTCAAACTTCTTACTATCTCCATCATCTAAAGTAGGTATATCTCCTCCAAGATCCACATCACGCATATGGTACAAATCAGAGTAGTCAAATTCATCATCCATTCTCGCAGTCCTCAAAGCTCCATGCCGATTAGTTTTCTTGCCTAAATCAATACAATCACTCTCATGATGCAACGAATAATAAGTATCAGCTTCCAAACCAAATAATATAACTCTCACATTATCTCCTCTAGACAAACTAACACTTCCTGTAGGATCCCCTTCCATAATCACATCACTTCCACCTTCAGTAAGCTTAATATTAAAAGACGGCATATACCTATCATACGGATCCGGACTAAAAGCAAAAACCAAGCTCACAGCAAACAACGCAACTACCAATCCCAATAACAATTTCTTCATTATCTTCACCTCCTTTCATATAATCCAAAATATATATTGCAATATATACAAAACAAAATATCTCACACGATATATAAATCTAAGTTACTACTCAATCCCGATAAAATTATCTATCCAAATCTTTTTATAATCCAAACACCACACTTATCAAGAAATGAAACAATCTTTTCCAATTAGAAACAAACCAATTCCAACAGATACTTCTGACAAAATACCTCAACTAGAAGATTTTGATTATAATTCTTTACTTTCTCCTCAATTTGAAAGTTTTTTAGAGGTAATTTTGCCTCATGCAAGGAACGATCCCAGAAGAAAACACCGCGAAAAACAAAGATTAAGAAAATTTATGAACCAATCTAGATCACCAAAAACCTCTTCTAAAATAAATTATCAATCCTTATTAACATCAGAACTAATCTTTCATGCTGATAAACTTAATCACAATTCAATAGAATATTTCAACGAGTTCTACAGAAGACTCTCCTCGATTGGAATTAATGAAAAAAGTATATACCAAATATATTTTGATGAACAACATATTTTAAGTAAATCTCGTAACAATAATTGTAATAGAAACCAAAAATGGATAGACCGAGATATAATAGAAATAAAACCTTATGAAGCAGAAGTGCCCCACCATGATTCATTAACCTTCTCTGAACTATTAGCAGTTACCGAAGAAGCGAACCATCTAAAAAACCATTACCTCTATCCAGAAAGTCTTCATCTTAATGGAGCACTAACAGATATCTCCTCAATTCCTGGATGCAATGCCACTTTACTAAACAGATTTTATGAAAGATCAGAAAAAACCTTAACTGAAACTCAAATTGTCAGATTCACAGAAAATGAATTTGCATTAATCGCCAAATACCGAAGAGATACAGTCACCCATATAGAACCTTGGGCATAAAACACAATTAAAAAATAATAAAAAAACAATCCAAATCTAAACAACCTCAAACACAATCCTCTCTTCGTCAGAATTTCCAGCCTCGTCAACTGCCCTTACAATAAGCGAATGCACCCCGTCCTTAAATCTCTTAAACCTACTCCTATCAGTTCCATACTCATTACATCTAACACAAAGTCTTCTCCATCTAGGCCTACTAGCATTCTCATCATAATATTCCAATCTGACCTTCTCACTAACACTTATATTAAATGGAACCTTGCCATCATAACTCTCAAGTCCAGTTTTATTCTCAGGCATATTGACCACTAATTCCGGAGATACCAAATCAACCTTAACTTTAGTAGTTCTTGAACTAACACTCCTAAGAGAATCCGAAACCGTAACTACATATTCAATTTCCTGTCCATCAAAACCCGTTAGATCAACCTCAAAAAAACATTCACTATTTCTCCCAAATTCCGTACACTCACTCAAGACCACCAAAGGATTCCACATTATTGTCACATTTTCAACATTATCCTCCGAATATCTCACATAAAAATCACTTCCATTAGTAACTCTATTTCTACGAGGCAACACCCTAGAAACCTTGGGCTTTTTACTATCTACTAACAATCCAACATCAACTTCCCTAACGTTCCCAAACTGATCAGTGGCCCTCACCGAAATATTATTCTCTCCCTCTCTAACTCCCTTAGTCTTCTTTCTATTCGCCCCATATTCATCACAATTATGACATAACCTTTTCCATCTAGGAGTCCTATCATTATAATTAATATATTCAATTAACACAACCTCTTCAGACGTCGTAATATTAAATGGCAATCTTCTAGTTCCATAATATCTTACCGCCGGACTATTAACAATAAGGTCAAAAACAACGGAAGAAGTATTAACCGTAAACATCCAAGTTTTATTACTAGCCCTCCCAGAATTATCACTAACACTAACATAAACTTCGTAATCTCCTTCAGCTAAATCACTCCCAGGAGTATAGGAAACACTCGCATCAACAGAATCTTCTCCAACCACATCTGCAGAAACCACTCCTCCATTAATCTTCATAACCACACTACTATGATTTATTCCAGAATTCCCTTGATAAACCTCATCAAGATACGCAGACACTTCAGGTCTTAGCGTGTTATAAATAACCCCTCCATCCAAAGGAACCAAATCCCCTATAACCGGATCTTGCAAATCTACATAAAATACCTCAGACTTAACACTCTCATTTCCACAAACAAACTCACTATAATAATTCAACTCAAGTATTCCTGCAGACTCTAAAGGCGGAGCATTTGGAATACCTTCAAGCCCAAAAGGTCCCGCATAAATACTCTCAAGCACGGAATCCCATCTATAATATATATTTAGCCCACCAACATCCCCCAACAAACTAAACAAAGGTTCACTAACATACCAAAAATTATCCCCATCCGGATCAGAAGGAGCTACACTAAGTAACGTGGCAGCTCTAACAATTAAATTCTGAACCCCATTAAAAAACACATTCCCGAACTCATCCTCAACATACACATTCCATGCAACAGTCCCATTATTAAGTAAACTAGAATTAATCTCATACTCATAAGTGTTCTCAGTACCACCTACCTTACTCCCACTGTTGTTATAATTAACACCATCAATTGTATAAGAAAACCAAACATCATCAAGGCCCTCTCCCGAAACATCCACAGATAATCTAGCATCAAGATCCTCAAAAGAACAATTACTCGCAGTCTTATTACCAAAACAAATACCAATCCAAGGATCAAAATCAACATTAACCGAAACATTACTTCCACTACCCATTCCAGCATCACTAGGACCATCACAAGAGCCCCAATTATTATATTCAGCATCTAATTCATAAGAGCCAACCGGAGATAACAAACTAACCGCCCCAAATCCATATTTACCATCGATCCCAATAAATTCATTATGATTCACTTTATTCCCAATCCCAAAATTACTATCATTAAACATTAAATGAGTATCAATCCCCACCCCATAACTATTCGTCCCATCAACATCATTATTTGTAAAAACAAATCTAGATAACTTCCCATCAGGATCAGCAATATCATGCCAAACATAAACAACCCCGTCAGTATCACGAAACACATTACCATCAATTAACACATCATTAACATCTTCATCATACAAATTAATAGGAATAGAACAATGATCAACCTCATTATTTATAAAATCAATATCATCAATTCC
>CAZOQD010000059.1:0-5209 GCA_964581925.1 Candidatus Woesearchaeota archaeon | reverse complement strand
TTCTCCAAAAGTAATCAGTTATGGTTTCTGTCCTAATAAGAAGTATTTTTATGTTAAATTAAATGGTAGTAATTTGGCGATAGATGTTGCTACGAAGTTGGGGATGATATAGGATGGATCAAAATACATTAGAAGATAATAGAGAGAAATTGTTTGAAGAATTTAGAGAGAGATCTACTTTTGGTTACTTTGATAGTTCTAGAACTAATAGACATATATTTGATTCTGAAAGAAGATTCCTAGATAATGTCGATATAGGAAATATGGTCAGAATAGATACTAGCAATAGCGGGAATTATAGATGGCTGGCTTATGAGGGGATCCTTTCTGATTCTAAAAATCCTGCAGAAATTATGGCCGGTTTTGTTGAACAATGGAATAATGGTGTTGATATTATGGGTCATAGGAATGTGCTAGGAGATCTACAATTTGGAGATGATGGAATTGATATAAGTAGTCATACTAAAGGGACTGAGATTTATAGTCCTAGAATGGATCATTTTTCTTGGGGGAAATCCTACAGTTTATTTGGGATAGCTAATTTATGGGAAGGAAGATTAGTTTTGGAGGCTACTAAATAATATGGGAAAACGAATAACGCAACAGGCTCGAGGACGAGGGGGTCCGACTTTTAAAGTTAGAAGGAGAGGGTTTTTGCATAAGATTGGGTATCCTAGATTGGATGTTGAGGGGAAGGCTGTGATTGCTAAGTTGATTGGGAGTGCTGGGCATTCTGCGCCTCTTGCTGAAGTTAGTATAAATGGGGTTAGGTTTGTGGTTCCGGCGGCTGATGGGGTTTATGAAGGGCAGGAGATTTATATTGGGAAGAGGCCAGAGAATAATAATCCTGAAGACGGAGATATTCTTCGGATGAGAGATATGAATCAGGGTACTAAGGTTTTTAATGTTGAGAGGAGTCCTGGAGATGGAGGGAAGTTTTTGAGAACGGCGGGGAGTAACGGAGTGGTTATGGCTAAGGATGCTAAAGGAATAGGATTGGGAATTAAGAGGAGAGTGGTTAGGTTAAATGAAGATGGTCGTGCTGTGGTTGGAGTGATTAGTGGGGATGGAAGGAAGATGAAGCCGTTGGTTAAAGCGGGGAAGAGTCATCATATTAAGAAGAGTCAGGGAAGGAAATGGCATAGGACTTCGGCGGTTAAAGTTAATGCTATTGATCATCCGTTTGGTGGTGGAAGAGGGAAAAGAATAAAAAGTAAGATTGCTAAAAGAAATTCACCTCCTGGTTTGAAGGTTGGGCATTTGAGGCCTAGTAAGACTGGAAGGAAGAAGGGGAAGAGGAAATAGATAAAATGGCAGAAGATAATAAACAGAAATTTGCGAAGAAAGAATTTAGTTATAGAGGTAAAAGTCTAGGCGAGTTGAAGGAGATGGATACTCGGGAGTTTGCGAAGTTGCTTCGAGCTAATATGAGGAGGACGGTTATGAGGCAGAGTGATGAGATTCAGAAATTTATAATTCGATGTAATGACAAGCTTGGAAAGAAGAAACAGATTAAGACGCATTTTAGGTATTTGGTTATTGTTCCGAGGATGGTTGGGATGAGAATTGCGGTTTATAATGGGAAGACGTTTGTGCCTATTGATATTGAAGGTGAGATGATTGGGCATAGACTTGGAGAGTTTAGTGTTACAAGAAATAAAGTTAAGCACGGTAGCGCCGGGGTTGGGGCTACGAGGTCGAGTGCTTCGAGGTCGGTGAAGTAAGATGGTAGGATATGATGGAGTTGCTAGAGTAGTAATTGATACAGTGAAATATGAATTGGGGATTCTTTACAAAGAATTGAAGGGATCTATTAGTGGTAATGATTTTGTTGACCATTCGCAAGTTGTAGATATTGTTGATGCATCTACAGGACTTTTGGTTAGAAATGGAGAAAATGAAACTAGTCGTAGTGTAGATTCAAATATAAAAAGATTAGATGAAATTTTAGGAGCGTATGCATAAAATGGCAGAAGAAGAAACTAAGAAAATAGATGAGAAGGTAATTGAAGAAGTTAAAGAGAAAGTAGCTGAGGCTGCGAATAAAGAACTTGATAAGATTTCTAAGGAGAAGGAAGATGAGAAGAAGTTAGACGGTGTAGGAGATACTAAGAAAATTGATAAGAAGAAAGAAGAGGTTAAAAAAACTGAAGATAAAAAGAAAACTGATGATAAGAAAAAGGATAAGGCTAAAACTAAAGGGCCGAAGAGAGATGAGGCGGTTGTGAATGGGCGGGATGTTGGGATTTCAACTAAGCATGCGGTTGCGGTTTGTGATTTTATTCGTGGGAAGAATGTGGATGTTGCGCTTAGGGATTTAGATGAAGTTAGTAAGATGAAAAGGGCGATTAAGATGAAAGGTGAGATTCCCCATAGGAAGGGGAAGATGATGAGTGGTCGATATCCGTTGAATGCTGTTAAGGAGATAACTAGATTAGTTAAGGGGCTTAAGGCGAATGCTTTGAATCATGAGATTGAGCTTGAGAAAGTTAGGTTGTTTTGTATGGCGAATACGGCGGCTAGGCCTCAGAGGAGATTTGGAAGCAGAAGGTTTAAGAGGAGTCATGTTCAGTTAAAATTAGTTCCAATTGAGAAAATGGAGAAGAAGGAATAATGGCAGAAGAAAATAAACCTAGAACTTTGTTGAAAATAATGAATCAAACTGTTAGGGTAGGTGAATTTAACATAGGAGACATTATTTGTGTTGAAGGGATTAATGAAAGAGTTAATAATACCTCTGATGGAGAGATTACTTTAGTTAGAAGAACAGAATCAGAAAGCTTCTTTGAATACTCTAGAAAAGAAAGTGAATCATTTTTATGTAAAGATCAAAATAATAGTAATAATGTATCCAGGTATAATCCTGGAGATGAGGGTTACACAGATAAATTTGATTTTATGGAGGTAGTCCCTATTTAAAATGGCAGAGAATGAATGTAATGATTTTGCTTGTCACAAGCATGGGAATATAAGTCTTCGTGGAAGGAGCTTTAAGGGGACTGTGATAAAGAAGTTTCCGAAGAGGGTTGTGATTGAGTTTGAGAGGACGTTTTATGTTAAGAAATATGAGAGGTATGCTAAGAAGAAAACTAAGTTGCATGCTAGATTGCCTGATTGTATGAGTGGAGAGATTAACATTGGAGATTATATTGAGATTAAGGAATGTAGACCGATTAGTAAGATAATTCATTTTGTTGTGGTGGATAAGGTTAGTAAGGAGAAAGGGGAGAAGGTGGAGAGTAAAGGGGTTCAGAAAGGTGGGAAGAAAGATGATGAGGGTAAAATGGAGGGGAAGAGAGAATGATAGATCTATCAAATTATGAAGAAGTGCAAAGGGATGGTGACAAAATTAGGTATACAATCGATGGGAGTGTTCCTATGTCTTCTCAGATGTTACAATATGTAAATTTAGTGGATGAAGTTGAAGATTTACTTGATAGAAGTCTCATTTTGTCTGCAAGAAACATAGTAAATAATGCTAGTTCAGATAAGAATGGTGTGCATTATAATGAACATGGAGAATTTGTCCAAGTTTTGTATGATAGAATTGAGGAGTATAAAAAACCAAGACTGGAGGTTTCAAGATGAAAGGATTAGCAGCTAACGTAACACGTGCATTGAATATTGGAAGTAATGTTGTGGCTAGTGATAATAGTGGGGCGAGGATTGTTAGGATTACAGGGGTTAAGGGTGGGAAGACTAGGAAAGGTAGGCAACAGTATGCTAAGCTTGGGGATCAGGTTAAGGTTTCGGTTAGGAAGGGAGATCCTAAGATGAAGGGAGAGGTTTTTGATGCGGTTGTGATTAGAGTTAAGAAACCATTTAGGAGAAATACTGGGGAGAGGGTTGCGTTTGTGGATAATGCGGTGGCGTTGTTGAAAGATGATAAGGGGAATCCGAAGGGGACTCAGATTAAAGGGCCGATTTCGAAAGAGGTTGGAGAGAGATGGCCTTTTATTAATAAAATTGCGAGGTTTGTGATGTAGAATGGGAAGGAAAGAAATTGTGAGAGGAGTTAGGATGTGTTTGGCGGATATGGTTCAGAAAGCTGAGATGATTGACGGAATTAGTGCTAGATATATAGTTGGAAATGAAGTTTATAAAATCAGAGTTGAGAGGGAAAGCAAATAAAATGAAAAAGAAATTTTCAACAAGTTGGATAGGAAGTGTTCAGCCTCGGAAGCAGAGGAAGTATAGAGCTAATGCTCCGTTACATATTAAGAGGAAGATGATGAGTAGTAATCTAAGTAAGGAGTTGAGGAAGAAATATGGGAAGAGGAATATTCCGATAAGGAAGGGAGATAGTATTAGGATAATGACAGGAGAGTTTAAAGGGAAGAATGGGAAGATTGAAAATGTTGAGAATCAGAAACTTAGAGTTAGTATTGAAGGGATTTATAGGACGAAGAAGGATGGGAGTAAAGTTGCTGTTATGTTTAGTCCTTCGAATTTGCAGATTAAGGAATTGGTTTTGGAGGATAAGAAGAGGAAGGATAGTTTGGAGAGGAAAGGTACTGCCAAAAATAAGAAAGAAAATGGGAAGAAGGTCGAGGGTAAGGATGGGAAGAAAGTTGAGAAGAATGATAAGAAGTCGGAAATTGTAGGAGATACTAAGAAGGATAAAGATAAAACTGAAAAAGAAAATAAAGATAAATCGAAGGATAAAGGAGATAAGAAATAAAATGCATCACAATAGACATAATATAGGGAAGTTTTGGCCGATACCGAGGAAAGGTAGTAAATATTTGGCTAGGAGTAATCATAATCAGAATGATAGTGTGCCGCTTGTTGTGGTGATGAGAGATGTGCTTGGGTTGGTTAAGAGTAAGAAGGAGTTGAGGAAGGCGATTAATGAGAAGCAGATTACTTTGAATGGGAAGGAAGTTAGGGAGACGAATTATCCGGTTTCGTTGTTTGATGTGATTGGAGTGGTTAGTATGAAGAAGAGTTTTAAGGCGGTTTTGAATGTGAGTAAGAAGTTGGTTTTTGAGGAAGTTAGCGGGAAGGATGCTGAAAGTAAAGTGTTTAAGGTGATTGGGAAGAAGGTTTTGGATAAGGGTAAGGTTCAGGTTAATTTGTTGCATGGGAATAATGTTTTGGTTAAAGATAAAGAGAAGGTTAAGGTTGGGGATTCGCTTGTTGTTGGGTTTGATGGGAAGGTTGTTAAGGTTATTGCGATGGAGAAGGGTCATGTTGGGTATGTTACTCA
>CAZOQD010000058.1:0-5329 GCA_964581925.1 Candidatus Woesearchaeota archaeon | reverse complement strand
ATTTAACAGACCGTCCAACTTCTTCTTCATCAAAAATAGCCAATAGAATCACCGACGCGATGGAAGAGAAAACAAAATCAATGTTAGAAATAATCCGGACAAAATATACTGAGGAACAATTAATAACTAAAATTGAATCTCTAAAAGATTTAAAAGTACTCATAATCGGAGATGCAATATTAGACGAATTTGTTTTCTGTGAATTAATGGAAAAATCAGGCAAGACCGATTTAATCACCACTAGATACGGCCATTCAGAAATGCAACTCGGGGGAATCTTAGCCATAGCAAATCATTTAGCAGACTTCTCAAACAACGTCAAGCTAGTAACCATATTAGGTTCAAACAAGTTAGACAAAATCCAAAACGGAATAGACAAAAGAGTATTCAACTCCTCAATTATCCAAGATGATTCAGAAACTATAGTCAAGAAAAGATACGTGGATAAATATTCAGGAAGAAAAATGTTCGAAATATATAATACCGATGAATTAAAAACCTCAACTGAAAATGAAGAAAAAATTAAAAACATAATAGATCAAGCATCGGAAGATTTTGATCTAATAATTGTCTCAGACTTTGGTCACGGTCTAATAACTCCAGGGATCATAGATCATCTCTCTAGATACAAGGGAACTCTAGCAGTAAACTGCCAACTCAACGGCGGAAACATGGGTTATAATTTCATAACTAAATACAAGCGAGCAGACTTCATCTCTCTAAACGACAAAGAAATCCGTTTACCTCTTCAAATCAAAGACCCAAACGATACAGATATAGCAATAAGAATACTAAGCGAGAAATTAGGCAACTCAAAAATAAACACCACACTAGGAAAAAAAGGAAGCGTCTATTATGAAAACGGCAATTTCCATAGATTCCCCTCTTTCACCACAAACCCTCTAGACACCATAGGCTCCGGAGACGCAGTCTTCTGCCTAACCTCTCTCCTAGCCTGCAAAGGCATAGAACCCGAACTAATCCCTTTCTACGGAAATTGCATGGGAGCCCTCTCAACCAGAATCTTCGCAAATCGAAGAAGAATCGACACAACAGAAATAAATAGATTTATAAAATATGTGGTTAAATAGATAAAAAATGAACGCTCGCAATCCAAGCATAGAAAATCTAGAAGAAATATTATTATCTCTAAAAGGAATAAGTGTAGGCTTAATAGGCGACGCGATAGTTGACGAGTATGTTTTCTGTAATCCTTTAAATAAAACTGGAAAAACAGGAAATGTGGCCTTTGAACCAGATAGATCGGAAGCTTATCTAGGTGGTGTCTTTGCAGTCGCAAATCATCTGGCAGAATTTGTAGATAATATAAGACTTATTACTTTCGAGGGAGGAGATTCAACCAAACTCTTTGACACAGACTATCCTAACCTCTTAGAAAATACCTTAAATTCAAGGATATCAAGATCGTTTTTCTCTAATGGAACAGCCACATTAACAAAAACAAGGTATCTCAATAAAGCAGACAAAAATAAGGTTGAATTTCCAATTTGTAGACCAAAAAGGAAGATTTTTTTATCAAATGAAAACGAACAACAATTAATGGATGAGATCAATGATTGTCTCTCAGATTTTGATTTAGTAATAGCCGCTGATTTTGGAAATGGTCTAATTACTAGAGATATTGCTAGTTATCTTTCTCACCTAGATAAATATCTATCAGTAAACTGTCAAACAAACAGTGGAAACAGAGGATTTAATTATATAACAAAATATTCAAGGGCAAACTTTGTTTCATTAAATAGGTCAGAAATTCAACTAGCATATCAGGATGAAGATACGCCTATTAGGGAGTTAAGTGGCGATTTACAGGGATCACGAATAATTCAAACTTCTGGAAGTACGGGTAGTACATACTATGATGGAGAAAATTTCTATAGCGCCAACTCAATAAAAAACACTAATGTAGATCCCGTAGGTGCTGGAGATGCATTATTTGCGCTAACCTCCTTGCTAACTTATAAGGGCGTAGATCCCAATTTAATCCCTGAATTAGGGAACACCATGGGTTCAATATCAACGGGAATGTTAGGAAATAAAAAGCCAATAGGTCCTAGGGAAGTTTTAGATTATCTAAAAAGTAAGCAAGAGTAAAACCACTATCTCCCAATCACCACAATCATATTTAAATACAAACCACAAATCCCATTAACATGAAAGACAAACTAAACCTTGGATCCGGCCCAGATTACCGAGAAGATTACATTAACCTCGACATGGGAAATAAAGACTACAAATGGAGACCAATAAAAACCGACATTAACCACGACATGAACTCTCTCCCATACCCCTTCGAAGACAAACAATTCTCCAAAATAATAATGTTCGAATCCCTACAATACATCAAAGACATAGACAAATTCCTAGCAGAGTTAAACAGAATATCAAAACCCGGCGCAATCATAAAATTCACCGTCCCATATTTTTCTTTCAGCGGAACCTACAAAGAATTCAGCATCCACAAATTCTGCCTAAACCACAATCAATTATTCTTCTGCTTCAAAAAAAATGGATTCAAAATAATCAGCAAAGGATTCAAAAACAACAACAAATTTATAAAATGGATCCCCTCAATTATCAACTCAAGCAATCTATCTCAAAATGTTTATGAAAGATTCCTATCTGGAATCCTTCCAGTTAACAGAGTTTTCTGGAATATAAAAAAAGTTGGAGATATAACTTAACTTTTCAAAAACCATAAATCATAAATCACGTACTATTTCCATTATCTAAATATTTAAAATCCTCTCTTATTTTACTCTCACATGGAAAAAATAGATTATTGGAAAATAAAATTTGGAGAAGATGAAATAGAAAAAATCTCGCAATCAATCAGAAACGTCAACATTAGCCAAGGAAAAGTGTCAGAGGAATTAGAAAAAAGAATCTGTGAACTTCTAAATGTAAAATACTGCCTAGTTACTCTTAATGGAAGCACAGCCATTCTAATGGCTCTTCTGGCCTTAGGAATTAAACCAGGAGATGAAATTATTGTCCCTAACAGAACTTGGATCTCAACCGCTCACGCGCCAATGATTCTCGGAGCAAAACCAGTTCCGGTAGATGTTCTTCCAGATAAACCCGTAATAGACACAAACAAGATTAGAGAAAAAATAACTGAAAAAACAAAAGCCATCGTTCCGGTCCACTTAGATGGAAGAGACTCAAACATGGAAGAAATAAACCTAATAGCCAGAGAAAACAACCTAGCTGTAATCGAAGACGCCTGTCAATCTTTCTTATCAAAAACAAAAAACGGGGAATACTTAGGAACTCTATCAGATATCGGATGTTTATCTTTCAGCATCACTAAATTATTCTCAACAGCACAAGGAGGAGCACTAATAACAAACAACGAACAACTCTACAACAAATTAAAATTAATAAGAAATAACGGAACTCCAAGTGCCTTAACTCCAGAATATAATACCTTAGGTTCAAACTTTAAATTCAACGACATCCTAGCCTCAATAGGAATGGTTCAATTTAGCAAACCAGAAGAAAGAATAGAACATGTAAAAAAAATTTACAATAAATACAACGAAGTAGCTAAAAATCTAAATTACATAAAAATAATTCCAGTAAACCTCCCAGAAGAAATTCCCATGTACGTAGAAGTCCTATGCAAAGATAGAGAAAAACTAGTAAGTTTCTTAAACGAAAAAAATATTCACCCAAGACTCTTCCTTCCAAATGTCAATTCTGCCCCTTACATTGAAAGAACAGGAGATTTCCCAAACTCAGACAATTTCGAAAAAAACGGATTATTTCTACCTTGCGGTCCAAATCTAGAATTAGAAAGTGTAAATTATGTGATAAATGCTTTAAAAGAATTTGAGAAGATTAATCAAAACCCACAAACATTCTAAGATATACAAAAATATATATAAAAACTTAAAAACAGAATCATAACTAATCTAATATGTTAATAACAAAAAGAAAACAACTTATTTATGGAAAGCACGAGGATTTCTTCAGCTCACATTATAAGGAAAATCTAGCTGAGATCAAACAAATCTTGGTCAGTGAATCTCCAGATTTATATGATCAAATTCAAGAAGGAAAAAGAATGGAAATTAATCCATTATATCACTCATACAAAAGATATAATTATCCTCGGGAAAGAGCTGCAAAAAACTTTGATCCCAAAAAAAGCCCGGATTCTGATGGAGCATTTGATAATATCCAACTCCCAATAGGATGGGAAATCAGAATTTCAGATGAATTTAGATTATTTAGACCATTAAAAAGATATATACAGAATCAAACGCGCTGGGATGGAGAACAAGTAGTAGCAATTTCTTATCCAGTCCTTAAAGATGAACAACTTCATTGCTTCCTAGGCGATGAAAAAACATTTATAGAAGAATATTCAGAACAATCCTCACATTGTAATCCTCAAATAAAACTAACTGGAATCGGAGAAACTCTAAAAAATAGTTTAGAATACGAAATTCTAGATACAACAACTTAACATTAAATCCCCTAACAAAAATGTTCCAGAAACCAAACCCTCTACACTATATAATCATTAACAAACTATCAAAATCTAAGTATACCCCAACGCCCTCAACTTCGCCATAACCTCTTCCCTTACAACACCTCTCCCAGCACGTTCATGAGCATTTGGATCAGTATTCTTCTCAGAAAATATCGTACATCCTAATGAAGTATAGCCTTGAGCATAAAGTGGATGACATTCAATATTAAATCTCCTAACATATTCCATAATATCTTCCTGCCTCCAAAACAACAAAGGATGAACTCTCATATGATCAGGACTCTGTCTGACAGAGAAAAAAATCTCCTTAGCTCTCTCTTCATGTTCCACTCCACGCAACCCAACAAAGAATGCATCAAAACCTCTATCTCTTATAACTTTCATCATCGGAGCTATTTTATGATAACCATCATAAGCAACAGCAAACTCCGGAGTCTTAAATCCAAACTTCTCCGAGAACTCATCGGTCCTTTTTCTATGCGCCCTAACTTTCTGAAAATCCTTAATATCCCAATCAACCACAACCTTATTCACAAAATCATAAGTCTCTGGAAACTCATGCTGAGTATCTACACAAACACAAGGAATATCTTTCTTAATCTGCAACACCAAATGCAACAAAACCAAACTATCCGTCCCCCCACTAAAACCCAACCCAATCTTCTGATACCTCTCAACAGCATCCCTTATTATGTCCTTAGATCTCTCAATCTTCGCATCCAAACTCAAATCCAATAACGGCCTTATCTCCGGCAACATCAAATCCTCACAGATCTTTGTCCTTTCTTTTGTAAACGTCTCAACCATTTT
>CAZOQD010000057.1:0-5400 GCA_964581925.1 Candidatus Woesearchaeota archaeon | reverse complement strand
TTCTTGAACTTAATTAGATATGTTAGAACTCATATCCCGAAGAGGTGACAGTATCGTAAAGAATAGAATCTATCTAGAATAGTAAACTTAATAGTAAATTCTAACCTTTAATCTTAAGTCTTCCAATATTTCTCCTAAAGAATATGAACCAAGCAAGATTTAAAAGAAGAAGAAAGATAACAATAACTAAAAACATATTAGTCATATTTGCCCGTCCTCCAGTCTGCCTAACTGTATAACCTACACCAAATATCTCAAGATTATCCTCACTAACCTTTAAAACCAAATCTCGATAAACTTCATTATCCCCATAAAAAACACTTAACTTACTATTGTAATCTCCTTCCAAGATAATGTCTGTATCCCAGTATGCAACTAACTCTTTTTTACTCAATGAATCTATCTCTTCATCACTAGATCTAATGTCGGCCAAAACTTCTCCATCACCTCCATAAATTATCAACTTAGCATAAACATCCTCAAGCTTCTTATTCCATCCATTTTCGATAAGAATCTGTAACTTAGCAATTTCTCCTAACTGAAAATTATTAACTAAGACTCCTAAAATACTAATATTCCTAGATCCAACTAAAAAACTCTTCTCAAAAACTCTCGACTCACTATCATAAAAAACCTCATATGAAGCAACATAATCTCCAGGATTAACATTAACATCCCAAATCCCAGAAAGCTCAAGACTCTCTTTAACCCCTAAAGAGCCTAAATTAGAATCAGTATCAACAATGGCAACATTCTCACCTAGTAATGTATTAATATAAATCTTAGATCGAACATTTTCTATAATCTCGCTCCCTCGATTAACAACCTTAACAATCAAATTAGCTTTCTCTCCCTTTTCAGCATTAACTATTTCTAAATCAGATTCAACATATTTATCTGGATAAGGGACATAAATATTAACCTCAAAAACAACACTAGATCTTGAACCAACATACTCTTCCTGATTACGTGGAATCTCTAACGCTAAAATCTTAGCGTTATGTAATCCTGGCTCAAGCTCTCCATTTAATTTAACTCTATATTTGAACATTTTACTTTCTTCACTTGGCAAAAAATCAACTAAATTATCAAAAAGAAAAACTGAGTCATTTAAATCACCAATAACAGTAAATAAGACCTGCATATTTTTTCTCTCACCATTATAAAAAGTAAATTCAAATTCTTCATCAAGCAGTATATCATAATCAAGAAAAACACTTCCATCATCTAAATCAAAGCCATCCTTATTTTCTTCAAAATCATAAATTGCATAGGAGGTAATCCCTCCATTAAAAAAATATGCAGAAAAAATTAAACCTAAGATAAACACATCTAAAAAAACAAAAATATAAATATACAACTTTTTCATAATTCCTAATAATAACTACAAAATTTAAACCTTTCTTCTTTTGATCAAAAGCCTTCTAAAAAATACAAACCAAGAGATATTAATTAAAATCAAGATTACAATTAAAATAATTAAAATATCTGTAATATCAAATCCATTTCCACCTTTAGCTTGTATAGCATAACCCACCCCAAAAATATCTAACTTATCATCACTAATTCTTAGAACTAGATTTTTATCTGTTGATTTTTTATCATACTTAACCATCAACTTACCATTATACTCGCCAACCTTAACACCACCAGTATCCCAGTAAATAATTAACTGTTCCCTACTAAGTTTATCAACGCTCTCACTAACAGACCTAACATCAGCCATTATCCCATTATCTTCATCATAAACTAGCAAATTAGCAAATACACTATTAAGTTTCTTATCCATTTTATTTTCAATAAGTATCTCAAGTTTAGCTATTTCTCCTAACTGAAAATTATTTGCAAAAATACTTTCAATATTTAAAGTTAAATCGCCAACTCTAAATTCTTTATCAAAGTTCTTAGTCTCTCCATCATAAAAAACACTAACCTTGGCAAGATAATCTCCAGAAGGAAAATCAACATTCCACCTAACACTTAATTCAGTTCTAGCACCGGATTCTAATGGCCAATAATCAGTCTCAAAACTTCCTACCTTATCATTTAAAGAGTTATATACATCAATAACAGCCCTAGCCTCACCAATCGCAAGCTTCCCCCTATTAACAACAGGGACAACAAAAGTAGCAGTTTTATTCTCTTCAGCATCTAAAACATTTAAATCAGCATCAATGTATTTTCCAGGATAAGGAACATAAACGTACAATTGAGAAACAACAGCAAGAGTAGTCCCAACATACATGCCATTACTAGTGGATTTTGGAATCTCTATAGCAACAATCTCAGCCTTATGTAAACCTGGTGCAAGCTCCCTATCTAAATTAATTTTATATTTAAATTGTTTACTTTTTTGTTCAGGCGAAAAACTAACTAAACCATCATATAAGGTTATAGAATTATTTAACTCTCCCCTAGCTATGAGTAATACTTGCATCTCCTTATCTTCATTATTCAAAACAGAAAAAACAACCTCTCTTAAAAGTCCACTTTCATAATTAACGGTAGTCCTACCAGGCGTTACCCCTAACCCTAAAACAAAATTTATAGACAACAATAAAATCAAAATAAAAAATAAATATCTAAACCTCATCTTCTAAACCTCCAGTATATCTATCTAAATTATCTTCAATATCCTTACTTTCATCAGGCTCTAAGGTCATCTTACCAACTACTTTCCCATCAACTTCCTTTTCAATCCTAAGTTTAACGTTACCAATATTAACCAATTCAAACTCTTCAATATCTAACCCAACAACAGATTCAACTACAAAATCCTGACTAAAGCCCTTTATCAATCCATTAGCAGGTTTAAAGTAATAAACTCCTGGATCTAGTTCAAAATTAAGTTTATCAAATTCATCAAAGTTAATATATTTAGGATTAGAAAAATCAGAATTCTTAGAAATCATAACAACATCAGTATTAATTGAATCAAAAATAACGGAATTCCCATTTAAATTAACATCTACCTTAGGATAAAAAAAATAAATAGCAATTAAAACTAAAGCTATAAATAATAATTGTAGTCCAATAAAATATTTCTTATTCATTTAAAAATCCTCCCCTAAAACTGAAGTTAAAGTAATAAATGAGGTTTTATTTCCATCGGGCTCATCACTTGGAACACTAACATTAATATCAATAGTAGCATTATTACAGGCCGTTTGATAAAATGAAAAATTGAGCTTCCTAATAACATCAACTTGAGTTACAGGAGCATTTGTAAAACTAGTAGTTGAATTAGCATGATGAAAACATCCATCTGTAACATTATTTATCTTAAATGTAAAACTTGAATCAGGTAAAACAACACTATCCCATAAACTACTAACGTTTAAGGAAATATTCAGATACACATTCCCATCATTTTGAATAACTAACGGTTTAGGATCATTATCAGTAGTATCGTCATTATCACTTATATTCATCTTACCAAAATTAATCTCATAAACAGGTAAACTTACACTAACATCTGAACTTATAGTAAGATTCCTAGCACTCGCGTTCCATTCTCCAAACCCATCCCCATCATGAGCACGGGCAGTCCAATTATAATAGTCAAGATTATCCCATAAACATCTTAAAAATGGATCCATAATATAATTAGAAGTTGTACCAAGTGTCGTCTTCTCTATATACCTATCACTATCGGTACACAAACTACTTGCAACAAGACTAACATTCAATTCATATTCTAAAGTATCACCATCATCATCACTCCCTGTCCAACTAAAATTTAACGTTCTATTTGTAGTACTCTGATTATATAATGGATAATCAAGTGCAACGATAGGCAAGGTATTCAAAATAGTGATATTAACATCAAGAGTAGAATTAATAAAACTACTATCACTAATCCCTACATCAAACACTCTCATCCCACAACCCCACACCTCATTCTTGGTTGTATTACTAAAATTCAGAGCAGCAACAAACAAACTTCCATTAGAATAACTACCATTATACTCTAAACTAAAATTAAAAGTATTATTAACATACCACTCAACACTAACATTCATCTTATCACCATCAGGATCAGTCAGATTACCAAAACAATGCAACTCTTGCAAAGTCTTATTATTTCCATCACTAGAATTTAAATGAACAACAGGATCATTAGGAACATTATTAGCAGTAGCAATCCCACAAAAAAATCCAATGCAATTACCATACGATGAACTACTACTATTCCCAACTATAGCCTCAATCACCAACCCCATCTGATAACTACTACTACTCATATTATCTCCACTAGTAATTGTCGGATTACTTATGTTATAGCTAGTACTATTAAGTTCAGAAGCAAATACAAAAACAACTCCAAAATAAAAAACTATAACAAATAACAGGGCCATCACATATACATTTAAAAAAATCTCACTCCTCTTTCTCATCTAATTAAGAAGAAAAAATAACTTATAAATTTATTCAATATTTTATAACTACTATGACTGTCCTAAACACTCAACAGCAATAAGATTAATAGTCTGATTATTAGCAAATAAAGGAATTTGTTGACAAGTACTAGCCTGCTGCATCATCTGAAATACTGCCTGTTCATAGCCTTGCTGCAATCCTGCCTGCGCTCCCTGATTATAAGCACTAACCTGCCTGTTTAATTCCCATTGACTATACCAAATATATCCAATATACGAAAACGCCAAAACAAGTAGCACAATCAAAACAATTATTACACTAACTAAATTTTTTCTAACCATTTTTTATCTAATTAACTAAACATCACTCTATTTAAATCTTTTTTTAGTCTAATACTATTTTACCCAAGTTTAATAATCACATTCCCACCATTACTCGTTATTGTAAGATTAGTATTCCCAGTAGTATTAATAATTGGCCCATCATCGGGAGCACCATTAGGATTAACTATCACCCCCTGACTACTATTACTCACATCAAGTTTCCATAATGGAGTAGTTGTCCCGATGCCGACTTTGCCACTGCCTCTAATTGTTAAAGCAGTTAGAGGAGTACCACTAATTTTTGTTCTAAATTTTATATCTCCATTATCGTGATCCCATGAATTATCTATAAAGAAATCTCCTGTCTGATAGTCATAAGTTATAACTCCTTGTGCCGCTGTAAGATCACCAAAATATATTTGCCCTGCGTTAGCATGCGCCGTCCCTTCGGAAGTGCCCCCAGTAACTAATAACCCACCAACAGACGTAGATAGACTCTTAACATGGAGAGCTAGAGAAGGAGTCGCAGTCCCAATACCAACATTACCACTACTTCCATTCACATATAAAACGCTACTCACATTCAAAGCTTTATCAACATCTTTGATTTCTAATAAATAAGCTGGAGCAGTTGTTCCAATACCCACGTTCCCAGAGCTAATACTTACTGCAGTTCCCGTAGTGTCCTGCATGTATA
>CAZOQD010000056.1:0-5402 GCA_964581925.1 Candidatus Woesearchaeota archaeon | reverse complement strand
CCCCCCCCCCCCCCCCCCCCCCCCCCCCCGCCCCCCCCCCCCCCCCCCGGCCCCCGCCCCCCCCGGCGGGTTGCATGGGGTTGGGGTTAGTTGTGTTAATGCTTTGTCGAGCCACCTTCGGGCGACGGTAAGAAGAGATGGGAAGATTCATCAACAAGAGTATAAGATTGGAGAGCCTAAATATGCCCTGAAGGTTATTGGGAAGACAGATAAGAGGGATAGTGGGACTGAGATTCAATTTACTCCGGATAAGGAAATTTTCTCTACGGTTGAATTTGATTTTGCGGTTCTTCGAAAGAGGTTGCAGGAAATTGCTTTTTTGAATCCCGTTAAAATAGTTTTGGAAGATAAGAGGACAGATAAGAAAGAGACTTTTAATTATAAGGGCGGGTTGGTTGATTTTGTTGAGCATATAAATAAATCTAAGACTGTTTTGCATAAGCCGATTTATTTTAAGAGGCAGGAAGATGGAACTGTTGTTGAAGTTGTTGTTCAGTATACGGATGGGTATAATGAGAATATTTTTGGGTTTGTGAATATTATTAATACTACTGAGGGTGGGACGCATGTTTCGGGGTTTAAGACGGCTTTGACTCGGGCGGTTAATGATTATATTACTAAGAAGGGATTGTTGAAGACTGGGAAGTTGAGTGGGGATGATGCTCGTGAGGGGCTTACGGCTATTATTAATATTAAAATGGCTGAACCTCAGTTTGAAGGGCAGACTAAAACTAAGTTGGGGAATAGTGAGATGAAAGGTATTGTTGATAGTATGGCTCATCTGGCTTTGACTGAATTTTTAGAGGAGAATCCTACAGTTAGTAATAAGATTGCTCAGAAAGTTGTTGCTTCGGCTAAAGCTAGAGAGGCTGCAAAGAAGGCTCGTGACTTAGTTCGTAGGAAGAATGTTATTGGGTTTGGGGGTTTGCCAGGGAAGTTGGCTGATTGCTCGTCGAAGAAAAAGGAGAATACTGAGATTTATATTGTTGAGGGAGATAGTGCTGGAGGTTGTTTTTCCGGAGAGACTGAAGTTGCTTTGACTGATGGGAGGAATTTGTCTTTTAAGGATTTAGTTAAGGAAAATGAAGATGGGAAGATTAATTATTGTTATACCCTAAAAGATAATGGTAATGTTGGGATAGAAAGGATTCAACATCCAAGGGTTACTAAAAAAGATACAGAAGTTATTAAGATTATTTTGGATAATAGCCAGGAGATAACTTGTACTCCTGATCATAAGTTTATGTTGAGAGATGGGAGTTATAAGATTGCTTCAGAATTATTGGTTAGTGATTCATTAATGCCATTATATGAGAGAAAGGTTGCTGCATTGATACCTAATTTGAATCATAAAATTAAAGAGATTGTTAAGTTAAGTGAGAAGATTGATGTTTATGATATTGAGGTTCCTGAAACTCATAATTTTGCGCTTGCTTCTGGAGTGTTTGTTCATAATAGTGCGAAAATGGGAAGAGATAAAGAGTTTCAGGCTATCTTGCCTATGAAAGGTAAGACTATAAATGTTGAGAAAGCAAATCCGAGTAAGGCTTTGAGTCATGAGGGGATTACGAATTTGATTACGGCGATTGGAACTGGAGTTAGAGAGAATTTTGATATTAGTAAGTTGAGATATGGAAGGATTGTAATATTGAGTGATGCGGATGTGGATGGGCAGCATATTACTACATTGCTTTTAACTTTTTTTTATAGATATTTGCCGGAGTTGATTGAGAATGGGAATTTGTTTATTGCGGTTCCGCCGCTTTATAGAATTAGGAAGAAGAAGGATTATTATGTTTATAATGATGATGAGTTGAAGAAGATGTTGGAGAAGTTGGGGAAATCTGAGGTTACTCGGTTTAAAGGTTTATCGGAGATGAATCCGCAGCAGTTGTGGGATACGACGTTGGATCCAAAGAAGAGGATTTTGAAGAAGGTTATGATTGAGGATGCGGTTTTGGCTGATGAGACATTTTCGATGTTGATGGGAGATGTTGTGGGGCCAAGAAGGAAGTTTATTGAGGTTAACGCGGATATAGCAGAGGTGGATATGTAGATGAAAGAAGAAGAAAATATTGAAGAAAACGAAGAAGAAGTTGTTGAGGCTAGTGATAGTAAGGTTGGTGAAGATGAAGAAAATGGTAATGGTAAAATAGAAGTTGAGAAACTTTCTAAAGATGATATTAATTTGAAGGATATTGATGAGAATAGGTTTTTGAATCGTGAGATTACGCGGGAGATGAAACGTTCGTATATAGATTATGCGATGAGTGTTATTGTTTCGCGGGCTTTGCCTTCGATTGAGGATGGGTTGAAGCCGGTGCATCGTAGGATTCTTTATGCGATGAAGGCGATGGGGTTGGATAAAGGTTCGACTAAGAAATCGGCTAGGATTGTTGGAGATGTTATGGGTAAGTTTCATCCGCATGGGGATATGGCTATTTATGATGCTATGGTTAGGATGGCTCAGGATTTTTCGCTTCGATATCCGTTGGTTCATGGTCAAGGGAATTTTGGGTCGATAGATGGGGATGGGGCTGGGGCTGCTAGATATACTGAGGCTAAGCTAGCTAAAATCTCGATGGAGCTGCTTCAAGATATTGATAAAGAGACAATAAAGTTTGTTCCTAATTTTGATAGTTCGTTGAATGAACCTTTAGTTCTTCCTGGGAAGGTGCCTAATCTCCTTATTAATGGGGCTTCGGGAATTGCGGTTGGGATGACAACTAATATTCCTCCTCATAATCTTAATGAGGTTTGTGATGCGATAATTGCAGTGATTAATAAACCTAAGATGGATCTTGATTCGTTGATGGAGATAATTAAGGGGCCTGATCTTCCTACTGGGGGGCAGATTGTTAATGAGAATTTGAAGGAGTTGTATGAAACGGGTAGGGCTGGGTTTGTGATGAGGGGGAAGGTTAAGGTTGAAGAGAAGAAAGGGAGGGAGTCTATTATTATTACAGAGATTCCGTATCAAGTTAATAAGTCTAGTTTAGTTATGCAGATTGCGGAGTTGGTTCGTGATAAAAAGTTGACTGAGGTGAGTGATATTAGGGATGAGAGTGCTAAAGGGAATATTAGGGTTGTTATTGAATTGAAGAAAGGAGCGAATAGTCAGTTTACAATTAATAGACTGTTTAAGTCTACTAGGTTGCAATCGAGGTTTGATGCGGTGTTGGTTGCGCTTGAGAATGGGGTGCCTAAGACTTTTGGGTTGAAGGGGATGATTGATAGTTATATCAAATTTAGGAGAAAGGTTATTAGGAAGAGGACGGAGTTTGATTTGAGGAAGGCCGAGAATCGGTTGCATATTGTTGAGGGATTATTGTTGGCTCAGAAAAATTTGGATAAGATTATTGAGACTATTAAGAAAAGTAAGGGGGGTAGTGAGGCGAAGGAGAATTTGATTAAGAGATTTAAGTTGAGTGAGAAGCAGGCCGAGGCTATTTTGGAGATTACTCTTAGACAGTTAACTGCGCTTGAGAGGGAGAAGTTGCAGAAAGAAGAGAAGGAGTTGATTGAGTTGATAAAGAATTTGAGGAGGATTTTGGGGGATGAGAAGGAGATTTTTAAATTGATTAAGAAAGATTTGGAGGAGTTGAAGAAGAGTTATGGAGATGAGAGAAGGAGTAGGATTATTAGGTCGGTTAGGGATATTGAGGAGAAGGATTTGGTTCAGAAGAAGGATGTGATTATTTCGATTACGGAGAAGGGATATATTAAGAGGATGCCGTTTAAGGCTTATAATGAACAGAAGAGAGGAGGTAGAGGAGTTATTGGGGCGGATTTGTCTTCGGAGGATTTTGTTAAAGAATTGATTACTTGTTCGACTCATGATCAGTTGCTTTTATTTACTGAGAGGGGAAGGTTGTTTTGGCTTAAGGCGTATAAGGTTCCTGAAACTCAGAGGTATAGTAAGGGGCAGGCGATCGTTAATTTGTTGAATATTAAGGATGATAGGGTTACGAGTGTGATGGCGGTTAAGGAGTTTGATGATTATTTGTTTATGAGTACTGTTAAAGGGCAGGTTAAGAAGATTAGGTTGGATTTGTTTTCGAAGCCTAGGAATAGCGGGGTTCGGATTATCAATCTTCCGGCTGATAATAGTGATATTGTTGTTGGGGTTAAGAAAGTTAAGGATAAGCAAGAGGTTATGTTGATGACTAAGAAAGGGCAGGCCATTAGGTTTAATTCGGATGATGTTAGATCGATGGGAAGAGCGAGTTATGGGGTTACTGGAGTTAAGATGGGAGGTAATGATAAGGTTGTGAGTATGGAGATTGTTGGAGATAAAGAGCTTAGTATTTTGACTATTACTGAGAAAGGTTATGGGAAAAGGAGTAAGATTGATGGTTATAGATTGACGGGTCGTGCGGGTAAGGGAGTTATTAATTTGAAGGTGGGAGAGAAGACGGGCGATGTTGTGAGTACGATTGAGGCTAAGGATAAAGATAAGTTTGTGGTTTCTACTATGAAGGGGATTGTTATTAAGACGAGTGTTAAGGATATTAGGGTTATGGGGCGGGCAACTTCGGGGGTTCGGATTATTAAATTGGCTAGTGGTGATAGGGTTGTGGATATTGCTAGGTTGGATGAAGAGAAAGAGATGGAGATTGCGGAGAGAGGGGATGGGGAGAAGTAAGGGGTTGATAAGGGGAATGAGGGAAGTGGGTGGAAGGGGTTGTGATTGGTAATCTGGTGCGATACTATTATGCGATGGCGACTTATATAATTCATAGAAATATTAAGATTTTAAAGGTTTGCGTTTACATATATTGTTTTATTATATTTTTGATTTTAAACAAAAATAAGAAGAATATAGATATAAGTGATCCTATGAGGGATAAAACAATGACCATAATTAATGCTATCCATAAATAGGCTCCAAAAGATAAAAAAACACCAAGCACTCCCAAATACCCTGTATATCCACTTATCAAAATTTTTGAAAAATATAAACAAAGTAAATATACACCAAAAACAATAAAAGCTAAAATTGGAATTAATATATTTATTAGAAATATTTTATTAGATTTATAATCTTCTAGACCAACTAGAATTAGGATTGAATAGATAATTGAAATTGGAAAGATTATTAAAAATATCATTAGTTGATATTTCTCAGAATACATATGAAAAAAGATAATTAGGATTATAGAATTAATGATTGTTAAAATTATTAGTTTTGTTTTAAGTTTTATATTACATACTATAAAACATACTTTAAAAGATTATTTAAGAAATCAAATTTTAGTATAGTGCCCTATTTATACCCCCATAATAGCAATCTGGTGCGATAAATAATTTATTGGATAATTAACCTGTCTTCCACATCGGGAGTCTTATTTTAGAAATTATAAGTCCTGGGTTTCTTGGGTGTTTTGTGAAGATGTCTCCTA
>CAZOQD010000055.1:0-5495 GCA_964581925.1 Candidatus Woesearchaeota archaeon | reverse complement strand
CAAATGATAAACATCCCCTTGACTATGAGTTATATTCGCAACAGTAATCTGAATCAACGCAAGAAGCCACATAAACAAAACCCAGTTCAACCCCAAAAACCAAACCAAATTATCTTCCTTATTCTTCCTAATCATATAATAAGTAAAAACATTAAACACCGCAAAATACGTCCCAATCAAAAACAAAAACCTCAAATCACTTATAATCCCAGCAAGGTTAATCTGAGCCTTCTGATACTGGCCCAATTTATCATAACCCTCTATATCGAAAGTCGTAACCCCTAACTTAGCAACCTTCGGATTAAAAAACGCAGGAATCGTCTCTAACAAATTAAACCGATAATCATTCTTAACTCCATATTTATCCAACGCACCTTGATGCCCCTTCTCATGAAAAAAAGTCGACACCTGAACAAGATAAGGCAAAATAAAAAATATAGTTATAAACAAAAAACTCGCCACATAAAACACCTTCATAAAATCAACATGCGATCCAACCGAACTCCCACCAGCTCGACCCTCACCAACCCTCTTACCAACCCCATCCTTACCAACTTTCCTACTAACCTTCTTCTTCAACCCCTTCTTCATCTAATCATTTAACAAAACAACTTTATAAATTTAGTCAAAACCACAAATTTCATCAACTTTCAGTAAAAAACCAAAAAAATAAAATTTATAAAGGATAAAATACTAACTAATTAGAAAATGAGGTATAAAAATATTAGTTTATTACTAACTGTCCTACTATTGCTAACTATAGTTCCAACAATTCTTGCAGACACCGAATTCAAAATAACCGCTCCTAACGAGCACAGAATCTCTCTAATCATAAGGGAAGAAGGAAAACTAAGCACCGCAGACAGCTCTCACCAAAATGTCGGCGAATCTGGACAAATAACATACACAAGCTCAGCAACCGCCGAATATCTAGATATTATCGTAACCCTTAAAAAAGAAGCGAAACAAATCAAAACCCAAAAATTTGAAAGCATAAAATCAGGAGACACATATACCATAACTATAGTTCCAGGATTAGACACAACAATACTTTCCTCAGATGAACTCGCAGCATCAGAAGCCGAAGAACTTGCTGAAGAAGAAGTAGTTGAAGAACCTGCTGAAGAAGTAGTTGAAGAAACCATTGAAAACCCAGAAACCGAAGAAGAAATAGACGCACAAGCATCACTAACAGCAGGACTTGCAATTAACGACCTAATGCCCTCTGGAAAATTCTCATACGTCATATGGATAGTAATCGGAGTAGGTGCGCTACTATTTATCATAATCGTAGCAAGAAGTAAAATAGACCTATCAAAAAAATCACCATCAGGAAATATAGATGATAAAAGATTATTATCAGCAGAAAAAAGAATAAAACAAGCCCAAGAGGAAATTGAAAAGATAAAAAACAGAAGCAACAATGAAAAAAGATTAAAAGACGCCCAAGAAAGATTCAAAAAAGATCAAGAAGAAATCAAAAAACTTAGAGGCGATCTTTAAACAATTCTATTAGTTCTAAAAAACCAACAATCTCAAAATAATATATTAAAAAATTTCAAGAATCATAGTCATCTGGAGGTAACGGTAAACTAAACATACAAAAAGTTTCCAAATCCTCTTGTTTATTAGTTTGTCGTATTTTTTAACTCAAAACTGCAGCATCATACCAAGTAAAACTTAACTCAGGATTATTAGCATATTTCCCTAAGGTCACAAGACATTCATTCTTATTATTATCATTGAAAAGAAAAATATACCTCTCATCTCCCTTAACCAATGCTAAAACATTTATATCTTTAGGATAATCCATCAAAACCTATAATTTAACTAACTTATAAACCTACTCCTCATCCACAACACCTTTCTCTGTAATAAAAAACAAACACTCATTATCTGGCAAATTAGGACTATCAATCAACTTAGCAACTCTACTACCTTTTTTCCCACGACGAATATACATCCTATACGTCGAGGCATGCCCAACAATATTCCCCCCAATAGCAGTCGTAGGATCCCCAAACATCATAGCAGGATTAGCCATAACCTGATTAGTAACATAAATAGCCAAATTAAACTGCTCCCCCATCTTCATCAAATTATGCAAATACCTATTCAACTTCTGTTGCCTATCAGCCAACTGACCCCTCCCAGAAAACTCAGCCCTAAAATGAGCCGTAAGCGAATCAATAATAACCATTCTTATAGGCTCCCCATTCTTAACCAACTCTCCAACCTTATCAATCAATAAAATCTGATGATCAGAATTAAAAGCCCTAGCAACCAAAATATTTTTCAAAACCCCATCAGCATTCAACCCCTTCCCTTCAGCTATTTCCTTAACCCTATCCGGCCTAAAAGTCCCTTCAGTATCAATATAAACCGCCTTCCCTTCAGCACCACCTTGCTCCAAAGGCAACTGAGTATTAACAGCCAAACTCAACCCCAATTGAGTCTTACCACTCCCATACGCCCCAAACGCCTCCGTAATCGCCTTAGTCTCAATCCCCTCCCCCCCCAACAAATCATCCAACTCCTTACTTCCAGTCGTAATATTAAAAATCTCTTTCCTCTTCTCCGCAAACTCCAACCCATCCTGGAATCCAAGGTCCATCATCTGCCTAGCCGCCTGTATCGCCTTCCTAGCCGCACTCTCTCCCATCCCAGCCGCATCACCCAACCCCTTAGGACTCATAACCGCAACCCCCATCAAATCAAATATCCCCGCAGCCTCAAGTTTCTCAACCGCCGCCGGCCCAACCCCCGGCAAATCCGAAAGCTGCATCACAACATCTTCTCCAGCCTCTTCATCAGCTTCATCACCTTCTTTCTCCACCTCAACACCCTCTTCCCCTTCTTCCCTCTCAACACTCTCTTCCCCCTTAACCTCTTCAACCCCCCTTTCAATCACCTCTTCTTCCTTAACATCCTCATCCCCTGTTTCAACTACCTCTTTCTCTTTCTTAACTTTCTTAGTCTTAGCTTTACTTTTCATTTCCTTCACCTTCTTCTTACTTACCTTCTTTTCCACCATATCCAACCCAGCCAAGAACAACTTATAAGCATTACCAACATTTATTGTATATTTTAATCACAACATATAAAACCCAATAAACACCAAAATATCCACAAACACCATAACAAAAAACAACGTCTCCTCTAACCTACCTCCAGTTCTAACAGGCCCAACACTCCCATACTTCAAAGGCCAAAACGGCCTTATCCCATCAGGAGTAAAACTATCTATAATCAAATGCCCAACATACCCCAAAAAGAACCCAAAACTAGCAACAGGAAAAAACACCGCAATCAACAACGACAACAAAGCAGCCGTAGTAAAACTATGCAAAACCCCTCTATGCTTCATAAAAAACTGCATCGGCCTAAATATCAAATGCCGACCATAACTCGACCTATTAGTATCAAGATCCGGAACCACAGTCCCAACCAAAACCATAATCAAAAACAAAAACCTATTACTAACATGCTGAAAAAATATCAACACCAAAAATATCGCAAACATAACATGAGTTCTAATTAACATTTTATCACCAATCTAAACTATTAAATCAAATTAATAAATCTTACTCATCTCTTTCATTACAAACTTTTTCTAAAGCTTTCATATATTTGTCCACAACTTCTTCGGAAAGACGATCATTATCAAAAAAAATCAACCCTAGCTTCCCCTTATTCAAATAAGTAACATTCATGGAAGGAGCCCTACTACTTATCTTACCATTATAAACCGTAAAAGAAGTATATGATTTACCAACATCTGAAGAACCCTTCCCAAATATCCAAGAATTACCAGAAAATTCTCTTAGTTCATATTTTAATCCAGCCCGATCACCGGCAGCAGAAAGTAAAAACTCAAGATCTCTATAATTAATAGGTTCACTAAATTCAAGATCAAGTGGAGGGGTTCTTTCAATAGGAGCAAGTTTCTTCGCCATAAAAAAACATCATATCCACCCTATATAAACATTATCCCACCAAAATAACTATCTCAAGCCACCTACTTCTCCAACTCCTCAACCAGCTGATCAATATCCACATCCTTCATCTCACTAACCACAAAATCATTACTATCAAACATCTGATTCCTCTTCACATTCCCACTAACAATCAACTCCTTCCCCATCATCTCCTCTTTCTTCTTAGCAAACAACTCACTATCCTCAATCTCTTCCTTACTCATAATTTTCTCCAACACATCAGAAAATAAAGTCGACCTTATACTCTCACTCCCATCATCCACCACAAAACTCAACAAACTCCGTTTCTCACTCACAACCTTCCCATGATCATTACACTCCCCAGCCTCACTAACCTTCCTCCTACATTCCGGACAAACATTAAAAAACTTAGGCTCAAACATCTGAACAATATAAGCTCTCGCCGAAACATTATCACTTACATTAAAATCCTTAATCTTCTTAACAAGAACCGGCTTCTCCAAAACAACCTCACCAACATTCTTATCACTAGTTTTTATCTCCGAAAAACTCCCCAAATGCAACTCTCCATTTCTTACACTAGCATTCCCAATCTCAACAACACCCTCCTCAACCAACTCCTTCTTATCAATCAGATTAATATGATTCTCATCCCACAAAACCGTCCTTATATTACTCGTATCATCTGCCAGTGTAAAAACTCCAATCCTCCCACTCCTCCCATTTTTATTATACTCCTTCACCGGATTCAAATCTATAATCTTCCCAACAATATTTATCTTCCTCATCCCCGGAACCAAATGCGAAATCTTAACCATCTGCTTATCAAAACTAATATTCAACTCAGCAGCAATAACCTGCGCAGCCCCCTCCTTACTTATCAACCCCGAAAGCTTAGCCTGCTTAGCCTCAATCTTCCGAACAATCTCATCAACCCCCAACCCCGAACTCTGAGCAATAAACTCCACCAAATTCTCATAATTCCCTTCCATCACACAAATCTCCATCAATATTTACATCCCTTTTCATAACCAACCCAACCCATTTTTCTTTATAAGAATTATGGTTAATCAAAACAACATAAAACCCAGACCAACATATTTATAAACCAACCCCGCAATAAATTATAATAACCATAGGTTACTAACTAGGAAAAGTGACTTGTTAGGAAAACCTAGGTTTTCATACGAGATGGGAACAGCACTATTAACAATCAAAATGATGCCAGAATCTCCAGAAACAAATCTGGAAGATGTAGAAGCAAAAGCAAAACAAGTCATAGAAAGCTTAGAAGGTAAAAAACCCCAATTCCAAAAAGAACCAGTAGCCTTCGGCATAGTATCACTCTCAGCCAGCTTCTCAATCGACGAATCCCTAGAAACAGACCCCTTCGAAAAAAAACTCAAGGCCATCGAAGGCGTAAACTCCGCAGAAACAACAGATTTTAGACGAGCCTTCGGATAAACATAACATTTCTAACCAATCAATAATTATAAAAAACAATAATCCTTACTACAATTATGGCATTCACAGAAG
>CAZOQD010000054.1:0-5530 GCA_964581925.1 Candidatus Woesearchaeota archaeon | reverse complement strand
AAAAGGCTTAATAGTAATAGATTTCGAATTCAATTCACTAGAAGAAAAAGAAAACTTCCAAACACCAGATTTCTGTCTCGCAGACATAACCCAAGAAGATTTCATAGCCGGTGGAATGATCTGCGGAAAATCCTATCAAGATATCGAAGATCATTTAGAAAAATATGGTTATGAGAAATTGATTGTTTAGATTAAACATACAATAATTTCTAGAAATTGATAATTCACCCTAAATATATTCTTTCATGCTTTTTATCAAAATCGTAATTGCCTCATGTTTATCCTTTACTATTTCCTTAGCCTCAGGAAGAGTAAGCTTTCTCTCCCAATTTCTCTCCATTTTCTTTTCAATTTCAATTACAGCCTTTTCAAAAGAACCATTATTTGTTTTTATAAACAATGGGAACAAATCTAAAAATGTATCAAAATGAGCCATTGCATCAGCACAAGCAATAATTTCAGCTTCCAATGTTTCCGGATCTGGTTTAGCCCTTCCCCTATGGGTCAAAATACAATATACAACCTTTTCAATAAATTCATCATCATATCCCAAATCCTTTAGAAATTCTCTACTCTGTTCAGCACCCAAAATATGATGCTCATTTTTCTTTACAAATTCATTTAAATCTTCTCTATCAAGTGAACGAGCCATATCATGTAGATAAGCAGCCATCTCCACAACGTCTTTATCCGCCCCAAGTCTATCAGCTAAAAGCATAGCATTCTTTACAACAGCAGAAATATGATACTTAAAATCTCCTTCCTCATACATTCCTTCAATTAATTTTAATATTTTTTCATTCATTTTCTAATAATATAATATGTATAATCTCTAACGTTTTAAAATTATCGTTTCACTATTAACATATATCCTCTCCAACAATTCTCTTTAAAAACCATTTTACCTATTTCATTTAATGATAAAAGATCCTTTCGAGCATTGGGACAAACCAAATTGGGACGAATACTTCATGGGCATGGCCCTATTCATTTCTTCAAGATCTATAGACCCCTCAGCCAAGCATGGAGCAGTAATTGTAGACAAAAAAAATAAAATTCTCAGTGTCGGATATAACGGACCTCCTCAAGGATCCACAGACTCAAAAGTAATCCTAAAAAGACCCCATAAATATCTGTTTATGGAACACGCAGAAAAAAACGCCATCATAAACAAACAATTACCTCTAGAAGATTCTACACTTTACGTAACCGGCCCACCATGCGTCCAATGTATGAGATCCATAATCCAAAGCGGAATAAAAAGAATAGTTTACGGACCATTCAAATCCAGAGACATAAAACAAATAGACGATGAAGTAATGGACATTCTCCTATCAAATAGAGATGACATAAAAGTTGAAGAATATCAAGGAGACATACTAAAATGTTTAAAACGATCAATCGAATATTATGAAACCAAAATTAATCTAATAAATGAAAGAAAAAATAATGAGACTATAACTAACTCAACCACAACCTCCCAACCAACAACACAAACCATGCCAACACTCACTACGCCAACCACCCAACTCCCTCCAGCCCAAGCCCTTCTCACCCAAACCCCCTCAACCCTTTCAACCCAAACACCCACCACAACACCTACCATAACCCCATCAACAAACCCAACAATAATCGGCCTAACCGGTAGCCTAGGATCCGGAAAAAGCATAGTAGCAGATTTCCTCAAAGAAAACGGCTTCGCAAAACTAACCTTATCAAACATCCTAAGAAACGAACTAACTAGAAATAACTTACCAGAATCAAGAAAAAACCTACAAGACGTAGGCAACAAACTAAGAGCAGAACACGGAAATCATATCCTAGCAGAAACAGCCTACAACAAAATCATAACCGAAAAGATAAACAAAGCCATAATCGACGGCATAAGAAACCCCGGAGAAATCGAATTCCTAAAAAAACAACCCAACTTCCACTTAATCGCAGTAGATGCCCCAGAAGAAAAAAGATTCGAAATGCTAAAAGAAAGAAAAAGACAAGGAGACATACTAACCTGGGAAGAATTCCAAAGACTAGACGCAAGAGACAGGGGAATCGGCGAAGAAGAAACCGGACAAGCCGTAGCCAAATGCATAAACCTAGCAGACCATACATTAATCAACGACGAAAACCAAGAAATAGTAAAACAAAGACTCGAAGATCTTTATAAGCAGATAACAAATGACATAACGGCTCCACAACATTTATAACAACTTTTTATATATAATCTTATGGAAAAAGAGAGAGTCGCAATATTCATTGATGGAAGTAACCTTTATTACAGCCTGAAAGACCTAAGAATAAAAAGGATAGATTTTAGAAAACTCATTTCTCTTCTATCAGAAAATAAACTTCTAACTTCAACTTACTATTATAACGCTTCCTTAAATAGAGGTATTAATAAAGAAAGATATTGGGAACAGCAAAAATTCTTTGATTTTCTTAGAAAAATACCCAACTTTAAAGTTATCTTATGTAGAATGAGAAAACACAAAAAGGATGGAAAAGTTAGTTTCGATGTCAAAGGAGATGATATTTATTTAGCAATTGATTTAGTTCCAGGAGCCTACGAAAATCTTTATGAAATAGCAATAATTGTTTCTGGAGATGAGGATTTTGTACCCGCGATACAAAAAGCACAAAAACTAGGGAAGAAAGTAATAAATGCTTATTTCAGATCTACTTCGTCAAATTACTTAAAACATATCTGTGATGAATCTTTTTGTATAGATGAAATAACCGAAAAAATAAAAGAAGAATAAGATATTAAAACCCAGCGTCGCCGAAGCAAGGCTGGGGAACATATTACTACTATGATAATTCTAAACTTTAAAAAACCTTCGGTTTCTAAAATTATTCGTTTAAATGATACTACATCTTCTAATCTAACAACACACCACAACAAAAACATTTATTAACTCCATTTTTCTTTTTCAACCAATGATTAATAAATCAAGAGGCGATTTCAGAACAAAATGGAAAACAACGAATCAGCAATGGAGATTTCAGATCAAGAATTCAACGAAATCATTAAAAACGGACACAAACTAGTTGTAGTAGATTTCTTCGCAGAATGGTGCATGCCATGTCTTATGCTTTCCCCAGTTATCGAAGAACTAGCCGAAGAAATGAAAGAAGTCAAATTCGTAAAAATCAACGTAGACGACAACAAAGAACTAGCCGGAAAATACCAAGTCTCAAGCATCCCCTGCCTAATTCTATTCAAAGACGGAAAAGAAGTAGAAAGATTAATCGGAAACCAAACTCAGGAAGAAATCGAGAATAAAATTAATGAGAACTTGAAATAAATCTTAGAATATTAGTCATCAACCTATAAAAACACCACAAATTAATTTATAAACTATCTAATTATTGTGAATACATGTCAAAAGAGGAAAATTGGCCTACCTATAAAAGCGATCTCGTTACAATCGGGAATCCAAATAGTAGTAAGGGGATATGCACGCTTTGGACTCAAAAAGACAAAATATTACAGCACATAGACAATAACAATTTTATTGTAGCAGGCCAGTGTTACAGTCATCAGGACGGAATCAACCTCATTCTAAGACAAGTCCTAGCAAATAAAAAGATCCACTATATCATCATCTGCGGGACAGACATCACTGGAACGGGAGAAACCCTAATTGCATTAAAAGAAAACGGCATAAACCAAGAAAGAAAAATCATCGGACCCCATGAGTCAATAATCGAACCAGAAATCCCACTAGATGCTATCGAAAGATTCAGAACAAACGTCCAGATAATTGATAAAAGAGACAACAAAGACTGGGAGTCTTTTAATGACTTCTTAATCTCACTCGAGGACAGAGAACCTTGGGGAGATCCAGAAGTATATGAAAGAAAAATCCCTGAACCACCAAAATCATCCCCATCAGAAAGAACGGGATTCATAATTAGAAATGAAAAAATAGGCGACGCTTGGCTCGACATTCTCGATACAATACTAAAATTCGGCCACGTCAAAAGAAGCCAATACGGAGAAGACCAACAAGAAATAGTCGCACTAACCACTATCATAACAAATGAAGATTCAGAAAATGTAGACTGGAAACATTTTTTCAAATTCTCGAGAGAACATTTAGAAGAATACATACTCACACTAACCACAGCAGAAATACCCCTCGGTCTAAATTATAGTTATGGAAACAGACTAAGAGAACACTTCGGAGTCGATCAAATCGATTCAATGATCAAGCAACTAAAAGGCGCAATCTTCTCAAGACGCGCGGTAGGCGTTACATGGAACGTCCCAAAAGACCACGACAACGCCCATAGCCCCTGTCTAGATCTAATCCAAGCCCTAGTCCAAGACAAACTAACACTCACTGCATATTTCAGAAGCAACGACATGTTCGAAGCCTGGCCAAAAAACGCATTCGCACTAAGAGCCGTACAATACGAAATCGCAAACGCACTAAACGTCCCAGTTGGAGACTTAATAATAATCTCAAACAGCGCCCACATCTACGAACGAGACTGGGCAAGATCAGAGGAAGTCATAGAAACAAACCTAAAACACGAATTCAAACTAGACCCTCGAGGAAATTTATTAATATCCATAGAAGACGACAAAATAAAACTAACCCACTTATCTCCCGAAGGAATCCAAATAGGACAATACAACGCAAAAAGCGCAAAAGAAGCCTACAGATTATTAAAGAAAAACCAAGTCATCTCTCAAACAGACCACGCCTTCGACGTCGGCGGAGAACTCGCAAAAGCAGAAATAGCCCTCAAAGACCCATCCAAAGAATACATCCAAGACAAAGAACTCAAAGATAAAAATCAAAACCAGAACATAGAATATCAAAATACAAATTACCGAAGCACAGATTACCAAAACCACGGATACCAAAACACCAGATATCAAGATCCATAGCAATAAATATATAGCCCAAAATATCTATTACACCATCATAATTATTTATAAGCATTTTCCATAAATAACATCATGAAAAAAGACGGTTTATTCATAGCATTCGAAGGAATCGACGGATGCGGAAAATCTACGCAAATAAAAAAATTCGTAGAATATTTATTCAATTTAGACAAACACAACCACATAGTCTTAACAAGAAATCCCTACAAAGACACAAATGTACGTGATGTAATAAAAGAAGACAACGACCCAATTACTCAGGCAGACGAAATCGCAAACTTATTTATTGAAGACAGAAAAAACCAAGTAAACGAAATCATCTTACCCAACCTAAAAGAAAACCATATCATTATCTCAGACCGTTTCAAACTCTCAACAATTGCTTATCAATCAGCCCAAGGACTAGACATGCAAGAATTAATAAGAAGACACGAAAACCTCCCAACTCCAGATCTAACTTTCATCATCGACATCCCATCCGAAACAGCAATAGAAAGAATGAACAAAGAAAACCGAACAACCCACAAATTCGAACACAATACCAATTTCTCAAATCAAGTAAGAAATAACTATCACAAAGCAACAGAACTTTTAAATGAAAAAATAATTATAATTAATGGGAATAAAGAC
>CAZOQD010000053.1:0-5624 GCA_964581925.1 Candidatus Woesearchaeota archaeon | reverse complement strand
AACAGAACCATCAGCAGAAAAAATAGGCCTAATCCTCAGAGACCAATACGGAGTCCCAGACGTCAAAATCTACGGCCTAAAGATAAACAAAGTCCTAGGACCCAAATTCGTAGAACCCACCTCTAAAAACCTCTCCACAAAACTAGAAAAAGTCATAGGCCACTACAAAAAAAACAAACAAGACAAAAGAGCCGAAAGATCTCTTATCATCACAAAAGCCAAACTCAAGAAGATTACAGATTATCAGAAGAAGTAAAAAGTTAATTTTAACATAAATGTCAATGTCATTTGCTAAGTCTTGAGTTAATTTAGCTAATTCGCTGTTTTCTAGAGCATAGAAAGATTATTAAATCAAACATGCAAATTTTTTAGTATGATCCAAATCGAGAAAATTGAATATGAAAGAAAGGTCTCTTATACTGATGGATTTAAACTACCAATTAAAAAAAGACCAATAAAAATATCCCAAGGATATCATGGTCCTTGGAGCCATTGTCCTTTTAAAATGATATTCCCTAGAGGGGAAGTAGTAACAGATGATACATATTCAGTTGATTTTGAAGTTCCATTTGATACGGAAGTATTTGCCTCCAAGGAGGGAAGAATAGAAAAAATAAACTTATCAGAAAAATATTATGAAGGTTCAGATTTTTCAAGAGGTATTAGAACAAGCCCAAGTCAAATTATAATTAATCATGGAGATAATCTATCACTATACGCTCATTTAGGCACGATCTCAGATGAGATTCAACAGGATGCACATATAAAAAAAGGTCAATTAATTGGTAAAACAGGTAAAACTGGATGGATTGGGCCTACACCTCATCTTCATTTCGAAGTTTTTGGGCCATACGGCTATGTAGGAACTCGTTTAAGTATTCCTTGTAATTTTGAGGACTATAATAAATCTTTAGAACATTCACAAATAGGAAGAAATTCCTAATAATTTAAACTCATTCCCATAATCCCACCAAAACACCTATCCCAAACCCAATTTTCTCTAATAACAATTTAACCCTCTTACCACTCCAAACTCACAAATACTAGTACCATATCTTTTTAAACCAAATTGATTTCCTAACCTTGCGAAAGCAAAAAAGAGGCCAAAATGATTGACAAGATTATCCCCGAAATTAAATCATTCACCGAACTACTTCTCAAAAAAACTCAGGACAAACAAATTATTCTCATAAGCCATTTTGACACTGACGGAATCACATCCGCAGCAATCATGACAGAAACCCTAAAACGCCTAGAACTCCAATTCACCACAAAAATCCTCAAACAATTAACAGATGAAGAAATCTACAATATACCAAAAGACAAAATAGTAATCTTCACCGACCTAGGATCCGGAAGTCTAGCAAAACTAGCCAAACTTAAAAACGAAATCTTCATCATAGACCATCACGAACTATCAGAAAAACAAGAATTCCTAAACAACCAAAAAAACATCCACCTATTCAACCCTCACATTCATCAAAACAAGGAACCATTATGCGGCGCCGAACTTTCTTATCTAATCTCAAAACAAATCTCAGACGAAAACAAAGACCTAGCCCACTTAGCCGTTTTAGGAATGGTCGGAGACGTCATGGAAAAAAACATAACCAAAACCAGAAACCAAATAATAAACGACGCAAACGTCAAAGTAAAAAAAGGAATCCTAATCTACCCATCAACAAGACCCCTAGACAAAGCACTAGAATTCTCATCCCGCCCTTTCATTCCAAACATTACCGGAAACAAAAACAACATCCTAGAACTATTAAGAGAAGCAGGAATTGAACGCGTTGGAAACAAATACAAAGCCCTCATAGATCTCAACGAACACGAAATGAAAAACCTAGTAACAGCACTTACCTTAAGAATGTCCAGCAAAAACGCCAACGACCACATAGGCAACCTATTCCTAATAAAATTCTTCAACAAAATCGAAGACGCTCGCGAACTATCAGCAATGATAAACGCATGCAGTAGAATGGACCAACCAAACATAGCCCTCCTCCTCTGCCTAGGCAACAACACCGCAAGAAAAACAGCAGAAAAAATCTACGTCAAATACCGACAAAACATAATCTCAGGACTAAAATACATAGAAGGAAACGGAAAAATCGAAGGAAGAGAATACGTAATCATCAACACCAAAAACAACGTCAAAGACACAATCATCGGAACCCTCGCATCAATCCTCTCTTTCTCCTCAGTTTACAAAAAAGGCAAAATCATCATCGCCATGGCCTACAACGAAGACAAAATAAAAATATCAACTCGACTAGTCGGTCATTCATCCCCAAGAAACCTCAGACAATTCATCGAATCCATAATGCATTCATTAGGAACAAGCGGAGAATTCGGAGGACACAAGCACGCAGCAGGTTGCACCATCAGCCAAGAAGACGAACAAAAGTTCATCGAACTAGTTAAAAAGAAATTAGAGTATGAGATGGTTAAGGTTTAAATTAATCCTCATTTCTTGAAATAATTTCATAATGAGTTGCAACTTCTTTTCCTTCCTCAACAGATTCACAATCAGCCTTTAGAATATTCTTATTAGTTTGAAATTCATGGTAATAAATCTCAAAACATTCTCCCCTACGTCCAGTTTTAGGATAATTTCTAGAAAACGTTTTTACGCCATCTTCACTAAGATAAAATCCAACTTTCTGCCTACCTCCTTCGGTAACAAATCTAACCAAATCTCCTTCATTTAACCTTTCATTAAAGGGCCCATTCAATTCAACTAAACTACTCATAAAAACCCAACCGACTCTTAATTTATAAAACTTTCTAAAATATTAATCTAAACCAACACCTTTAAAAACTCCCCAATACCTATCTTTCTATCATGGTAAAATCAAAACACAGATTCATAAAAGTACGTTGCTCTAGTTGCAAACACGAACTAATAACCTTCGAAGGAGCCACAACAAAAGTAGAATGCCCTATGTGCAAAAACATAGTCGCCGAACCCCAAGGTGGCAAAGCAAACATAAAATCAAGAATCATCGAAGTTCTAAATTAAAATGAATACAAATTACCACGCAATTTACAGAACAGATACTCAGGAATTGGTAGGCGCAATAATCGGTTCAATAATACTTGCAGTAACATTCCTAGCATCAAATCACGATCAAGAATACAGAACAAGGCCCATAAGAGAAACCGAGTTACATGAAATAGAAAGAAAGATATCAACAATCAAACTTACATAATCTACCAAATTTCTTATTATTCATACACTACCCCTAACCCCCCAACAAAAACCTTTATAACCCCAAACAATCCTATTTTTATTATTAAACAATAACCAAAGGTTACTAACTAAGGAAAGGTGACTTGTTAGGAAAACCATTGGTTTTCATACGAGATGGAAAACAATCACAATTTAGAAGAAGGACAAATAGTCTCATGCACAGTAGAAAAAATCCTAGGTACAACTGTATTCGTCAAAATAGACGGAAACGGAGAAGGAACAATAACAACTAGCGAAATCAGCCCAGGACGTATCAGAAACCTACGTGATTATGTAGTCCCCGGAAAAAACATCGTCTGCAAAATCCTAAAAATCCACGGAGACAAAATCTACCTATCACTAAGAAGAGTAAAACAAACCGAAAAGAAAGAACTCCTAGACAAAATCTCAAAAGAACGTTCATACAAAGCAATCCTAAAAACAGTACTAAAAGAAAGAGCAGAAGAAACAATAAACAAAATAACCGAATCACACACAATTTTTGACTTCTTCACCGAATTAAAAGAAGACCCAAAACTAATAGAAAAACTAACCAACAAATCAGACTCAGAAAAAATCCTATCAATCCTAGAAACAAAAAAAGAAAAAGCAAAAGAAATCAAAAAAACCTTCCAACTATCTAGCAACGAAGGAAACGGCATAACCACAATAAAATCCATCCTCAAAGAAGCATGCAAAGACTCAAACTGCCAAATCTCTTACATAGCCGCCGGAAAATACCGCCTAACAAGAAAAGGCGATGACTTCAAAGAACTAAAAACCGACGTCAACCAAGTCCTAGAAACAATAGAAAAACAAGCAAAAAAACAAAACGCTATTTTTTCTGTTGAGAAGAACTAATACGTTAAAAAACAATTAATTATATAAATCTAAACACCTTTCACGTACAGTATGGCAAATAAAATATTTAGATTTTCAAGAACATTTAATTCAGATGGTTTAGGAAACACAAGAAACCAAAAAGACACGATAGTTCAAGCTCTTGAGGGTGTTTGTGATAGCCAACCTACTGCTGTAGTCCCAGTATTTCCATTAACCTTATCATCTGACGGGAACCCACTTTGCGAGGTTAATTATTTAGTGCTAGGGGGAGGAGTAGCTAGAAGTCAATATCAGAGACGCATTAGTATAGCAATAGCTCAGGAAGAAGAAACATTACCAGAAGTACTTAGAAAGTTAATGGCCGATCATTATTATAAATCTGAACCAACCGATAGAAACCATTATGTACCTGTATAACCCTAAAACAACCCCCTCTGACTAACCTCTCCTTTAACCACTTCCATATCCTTCTCCCACTCACCAATTAAAGACCGATTATAAATAATCGCCGCCGGATGAAACAACGGAATCAACTTAATCTTAACCCCATTTATCTCAACAATTCTAACCTTCCCATGAACACTAGTTATCCCCGGTTGATCCTTCATCCCACCCACATTACCCCCAGAAAGAAAAAACTTAGTAGCATAATTCCCCAAACTACAAACAATCTTAGGCTTAATCTCACTAATCTGTTTCAACAACCAACCAGCATGTTTCTCAATCTCCTCATCCAACGGATCCCTATTCTCAGGAGGCCTACATTTCAAAATATTAGTAACATAAATATCATCCAATGAAAGCCCAACATTAGCTAACAACTTATCCAAATTCTTCCCCGCAGCCCCTACAAAAGGCAACCCCTGCTCATCCTCATTCCTCCCCGGAGCCTCCCCCACAAACAAAATATCTGCATTCAAATTCCCCTTCCCCACCACAACATTCAAACAATTCTTACAAATCTCAGTTTCCTTAGCCAACAAAATCGAATCAACTTCCATAACCTAAAAAGACTAACAAGCTTTAAAAAAATTACTATAAAAAACATTAAACATCTTCTCCAACCTAAATAACCTCACTTCTCAATTCTATAAAGCGTTCCCTGATAATTAAAAGAACTAGATTTATCATCAAAATCAAAATCAATAGCTCCATCTGGAAAATTAACTTTTAATTTATCTTCCCCCATTATTCTTCTCATCACAACATTATCGCCTTCAAAATTAATTGTACAAACAGTATCATTTGCAAAACCCTCAAGAGTACCAGCAGGCAATACCTCTACCAATTTTATCAAGTTATAAGCAACTCCCAATTTCCCAACATAATCAAAACGATCCAATCTCATAATATCAACACTCTAAATTCATTTATAATAATTATTGTTCAAGAGTAAACATATCCTATAGAGAACTTTGCATAATTGACATTTCCGAAGGAAATCACGGCAAAGTTCTTCTTAGAGAACATTGAAATTGCATTATTTCAAAGTTCTCTACAACCATTCACCCAACCACATTCCTAATCAAATGATAAACATCCCCTT
>CAZOQD010000052.1:0-5792 GCA_964581925.1 Candidatus Woesearchaeota archaeon | reverse complement strand
AAATACTGATTATTTAACAGACATAGGACTAGGTATTCTAAAAGATTCTTTATAAAAAACTCTAAATCCCTTATACTCTGAGGGAAGAGAGTCTACACTTTTTCCGACTTTCAACCGAGCAGTAAGACAATGATCATCCAGCCTTTCAGAGGAGGTATCTGAATCCTGAGATCCAAGAGTTGAAACACCAGTATGAACTAGATACGAACCATGATCTGAAAAAAGACTCCTAGCAATACCCATAATCTCCTCAAGTTCAGTATCTCTCCCATTCATAAACATTCATAGCAACAATCATTTATATATATTTTCATACTATTAAGAAGCATATTTCCAAACATTCATATCTTTAAAAAACAATTCTCACTATCCTATTTATCAAAAGATGGTAAAAATAGGCATTATAGGAGGAAGCGGTTTAGACGACCCAAACCTCATAGAAAACTACACCGAAAAAGAAATAACAACACCTTACGGAAATCCAAGCTCAAAATTAACTTGCGGAAAAATCAACGGAGTCGAAGTAGTAATCATAGCAAGACATGGAAAAAACCACGAAATCTATCCAACAAAAGTAAACTACCGAGCCAACATCCACGCACTAAAACAAGAAGGTTGCACTCACATCTTAGCCACAAGCGCAGTTGGCAGTTTAAAAGAAGAAATAAAACCAGGCCATCTAGTTTTCCCAGATCAATTCATAGATCAAACCAAATTAAGAAAGCTTACTTTCTCTGATCAATACGGAGATGTAAGACATATAAGCTCAGCAGAACCCTTCTCAAAAGAATTAAGACAATTACTAATAGAAGAAACCAAACTTCTCAACTACAATCACCACACCAAAGCCACAATAGTTGTAATCGAAGGCCCAAGATTCTCGACAAAAGCCGAATCCCATATGTTCCGAAACTTCGCTGACATCATCGGAATGACCACATGCCCCGAAGCCCAATTAGCAGTAGAACTAGAAATCCCATACGCAAGCATTGCAATGTCAACCGACTACGACTGCTGGAAAGAAGACGAATTCCCAGTAACTTTCGAAATGGTAATGCAAACAATGAAACAAAACGCAGAAAAAGTAAAAACTCTTCTAACAAACGTCATCCCAAAAATAGCCAAAAAAGACCAAGAACTAATCAAAAGCAAAATAAGAACAATCCCGAACTTCCCAAAACCCGGAATCATGTTCCGCGACATAACAACCCTATTACTAGATCCAGAAGGAATGAAAAAAACAATAAACATATTATACAACCGTTACAAAGATAAAAACCTCGACGCCATAGCAGGAATCGAAGCCCGTGGATTCATCATAGCAGGAATCCTAGCAAACAAATTAGGAATCGGACTAATCCCAATACGAAAACCAAACAAACTCCCCTATGAAACAATAAGCCACGAATATCAATTAGAATACGGAACTGACAAAGTAGAAATCCACAAAGACGCAATAAAACCCAACCAAAACATATTACTAGTCGACGACTTGGTGGCCACTGCAGGTACAGCATTAGCATCAGCCCTATTAATAGAGAAACTAGAAGGCAAGATTGAAGAAATAGCATTTATTATTGAATTAGATGATTTAGGAGGAAGAGAAAAACTTGAAAAAAAAGGGCATAAGGTTTTTAGTGTGATTAATTTCCAGGATTCTGGATAAGCTTCTTAACGTAAACTAATTTATCCTCGGCCTCCCTCAAATTAGAAACAACAATTAAAGGATAACCCCTAAATCCATAGGTATTTAACAAACTCCTTCTATCACCATAATAGCTTTCTTCTGTTTCTATTACCCTACCAAACCTCCTTGGAGGATGATATTCAATAAATATCCTATTTTGAATAAAAAAATCAACATGAGATCTTCCAATCCTAAAATGAACATTTAACCCCTCAATAGGCCTTTCAATTAATCCAAACTCAACTAATTTCTCACAAAATATCATTTCTTCATTTGAATCAAAACTACAATCCATAAACCTATAAGGATAATTTCTCCTTTTACTCTCAAGAGCTAGCAATGCCAATGAATATTTTTTATGTGCTACCTTAGACATATCTTTTAACTGGCCAGGGTTTTTTTCCATACATTTTAGAGCAGCTTTTCTTTGATGCTCAATAAAAGTTCCTTTTTTCTTCATAGTTGCATGAGCTTTTCTCATATTATCACTAGAATGTTTAGGATTAATCTCATACAACCTCTTAGCCATTTTTGAGAAATAATCAGAATTTCCCTTCAATCTTTCAGCATTTATCTTTCCCTGAATAGGACCATACTTCTTACCCAATACCCTCCCCAACCAAGGATGTTTCTGTTGAGCAATTTTCCCAGCTCGACTATACAAATCAGAATGTTTCTCGATGGCCTTTTTCTGATTTTCTTTAGCTACTAAACAATACCGATACCATTTAACACTTCATTTTTGATATCTAGTCCCAACTGGAATGGATAATTTTTTTGAGATCTTATCTATAGGAAGATCTTCTTTAAGCAAAGTTTCCACTCTATCTCTCATTTCAATATGTTTCATATTATTTTTCTTTTTGAAGATTCTATTTTAAAGGATTTTTTTCTTTCAAATCTTTTTCCACAAGCAAGGATATTCTAGAGCTCATATTAATTCCATTTCTTTTACAAAATTCTCTGAATTTTTGCAAAACATCTTGTGGTAAGGTTATTGTAATCCTTTCATATTTATTATCCATACATACTAGTATGTATTCATATTATTTAAATGTTTTCCTCGAATAAAAAAAACTCCAAGGAAAAATCCACGAAATAGCTTTCATCATCGAACTCCCAGATCTAAAAGGAAAGGAAAAACTTAACCGTTGGCCAATATTCTCAGTAATAGATTTCGAAGGTGAATAATTTATCATTAAAATTAACTATCTGGGACTGGAACACAAGGATAAACCTGACCAAAAACTGACGTTGCAAACCTATTATCACTTTTATTAAAGTAGTCAAACATAGGAGTTGTCCTATCAACATTTTCTCCATCTCTGATCCTTCTAAACAAATCAGCTTGATCACGAATATGACTTCTAACAGGTATTGGAGATAAATATAAATCTTCAATCTTTTGAACCATAGAACCAACAGTACCTTGATCAAAAGTTCCATAAGCCCTAACTCTATCTGAAATAACCTCCTCAAGAAGCATATTAAAACTTAATGCAGCATTATCCAAACAGTCCTGCCAAACGAGACCACCATACCCATTAATCACCACAGGAGTAGGAACAGCAGAACTAGACATAATAAGCGCATTCCACATAGAATTAGGTTCCATCATCCTATTATATCCATCAGAATCATTCCCAAAAACCAAAGCCTCATGATCATTAGGACTAGCAGCAATAAAATTCTCACCAATTCTTCTATTTAATCCTCCATCCTTATTAAATCTAGGATTTCCAAAATCATAAAAAACAGCACTAGATAAATCAAATCCAAGGACATCAGTAATAACATATCCTGACTCTCTAAGTATAAGTGCAGAAGGCAAAACATCCCAAGCTTTCGTCGCATTCCTCCAATCACCATATGCTCTAATATTTGAATCTACTAATTCAACCAACCTAGTACCAGTAGCGTCAACACTTCTAGGCTGATTACCCAATACACTAGTAAAAACACCAGTCAATAATTTCTGCCTCTCCACTTGATCCTCCTCCTTAGTATAAGCAAAAGGACTAGGACATTCATAAACATCAGTAGATTTACGGACAAATTCTTGCCTAAAACCATTAACTAACTTAAAAGCACCTTTTCCTTTTTCGCCAACAAAGATGGTATTATCTCTAAGATTTGTAACTACCGCCGCCTCTAAATCACTAACTTTCAACAAGGAAGCATAAGGAGCTATAGCAATATTAATTCCATAATCAAGACCATTCACTGCATTTTGAGTCTCCTCTATCTCATCAATCAAAACAGCATACTCAGGATTACGAGCCAATTCATGACCTTCCTCACCAAGAATAGTAGTAGGAACATCTATTGCATCAAAATAATTAATGACAGAACGATGTACAGACCTATCCATCTCAGTTACTATATCTCCAGTAGCATCTTTAGTAACTAAATTTAATGGAGAAGAAATATTGCTAAGATTTCTCATAGCAAATTCAATTGCACCAAGTAAATAACCAAGAGAACCTTGACCTTCATACTTTGTCCGAATATCAGCTACATCCATAAGAAAATAAAAACAAAATAGTTTATAATAATTTATATACCCCTTCTACCTATCAACCGCATGAAAAAGAGAAAACAAATCAACAAAAATAAAAAACCCCAAAAGAACATTTCAACAAACTTCAAAAAAACAATTCTAACAACCCTATCAACTTCATTCCTAGCAATCATCCTTGCAATGACAGTCCAACTCAACGGACAAAAATCAATAAACGGTTGCAGCTACCTCGACCCAATAATCATAGACATCCTAGCTTTCTTAGCAGGAATCTTCATAGTCGTCGAAGGCCTAGCAAGAATCTACGAACACCCAAACGCAACAATAAAAAGACAACTAACAAGAATCATAAGAATAGCAGCAGGATGCGCCATCCTAACCTTACATGTAATGCAATTTATTCATAAATAAAACTCTAACTTCTTAATCACTTCTTCTTATCCCTACTCTCAAAACTTCTTAAAATTTCAAGAGGCAAACCAAGAACAACAGTATTACTCTGATCCGAACTCAAATCATTCAACGACTGCAAAGTACGAAGATGCAAAGCCCCTTCAGCCGACGAAAGAGTCTTAGCCGCCTTAGCCATATTCTCCGAAGCAATCACCTCACCTTGAGCCTTAATTATAACTGCCCTCTTCTCTCTCTCCGCCTCAGCTTCCTTCCCTATAGTCCTCTTCAACTGCTCAGGCAACTCAACATGCTTCAACTCAACACTCTCAACTTTTATCCCCCAAGGATCAGTAGCCTTATCAACAATCTCTCTTATCCTTTTCGAAATACTATCTCTCTTCGAAAGCAACTCATCCAAGCTCACCTCACCAACAACATCCCTCATCGTAGTCTGAGCCAACTGACTAACAGCATAATCAAACTCCTCAACTTCCAATATAGCCTTCTCAGAACTAGATATTTTATAATACAACACCGCATTAACCTTCAACGAAACATTATCCCTAGTAATACAATCCTGATCCGGCACATCCACCGCCTTAACCCTAATATCCACCCTTTCCCAACTCTGAATCACCGGCCAAACAATCCTCAACCCAGGTTTCATTATCCCAGCATATCTCCCAAGAGTAAACTTAACCCCCCTCTGATATTCCTTAACAACCCGAAGCCCCATAAGAACATAAACAACTAACAAATAAATAATCCAAGTATATATTGCCATACAAAAGATTAGAATTTAAGGTTTTTAAAACTATCCAATTGAAACAATATCTAATCAGAAACATATCCCCCATAATCAAACTTGAATCCCATTTGTTTTATTCCCTCTAATTCTCTAGTCAAATTAAAATCCAATCCTTCAACACTACCGTTAAAAATTATCCCTTTTCTCTTAGGTTTAACCAATCCGATTATAGGACAGTCCATAAACTCAAAAAATAGTTTATAACCAAATCTACTACCCCGAATATCTTCCCCATTATTAAAATGAAGGCCAAAACCATGTTCTCTAAAATATTCTAATGCTTCACCTCTTGTCCTAAGATCATCATTTTCAAAACAAATCTCATATGAATAACCATACAATACGCACGCAACATGTTTCGGACCATCAGACTCAGATTTCCA
>CAZOQD010000051.1:0-5827 GCA_964581925.1 Candidatus Woesearchaeota archaeon | reverse complement strand
ACACAACATAGAAAACGTAATGTCAGGACCTTTATTCCATGAATACCTAGAAATAATAAAAAACCCAAAACACGGCCGAGGAACCAACATGAACCCCTGCAAAGACTGCCGTATCTTCATATTCAGCAAAGCAAAAAAAATAGCAGAAAAAAACAACTCAGATTTCATAGCCACCGGAGAAGTATTAAACCAACGACCAATGTCCCAAAAAGAAAACGACCTAAAACTAATCGAAGAAGAATCAAATCTTAAAGGAAAATTACTAAGGCCTCTTTCAGCAAAATTCCTAGAAGAAACCGACGCAGAAAAACAAGGACTAATAGACAGAAACCTTCTTCCAGTCATAAACGGAAGACAAAGAAAAACCCAACAAGAACTAGCCAAAAAATACAACATCACCTACCCAAACCCCGGCGGAGGTTGCCTATTATGCGAAGACAACTATTCAGACAAACTCCAAGACCTCTTCAACCACAAACCCATAATAGAAATCACTCCCCAAGAAATCCTAACCCTAAACATAGGGAGACACTTCCGATCCAAAACCAACAAATCAAAAATCATCCTAGGAAAAGACCAACTAGAAAACCGAAACCTAGAACTATTAAATAAGAAGATGAACTGGAACATCTCAATCCCAATGAAGGCCGGCCCAACAGTCATCTTCAAAAACAAAGAAGATAAACAACTAGCAGAAGAACTCATCAATGCTTATTCAATCAAAGACCTAAAACTTAGAGAGAAGTTTAAAGATATCCAAATATAAAGATTTATATAATCAAATAATGATTTTTATCCACATGGTAAACGGAGAAAGTTACACTACAAAAAGAAAGCTAAATGTTTCAAGAAGAGTAAACTTAACAAATATTGAAAGGTATTTTGATGCAGATACTTCAGAACAATTAGAAGATATCCAGGGTTTTAGGGGGAGTATAGATAGAGTAGATGCAAGAATTGTATTTTCAGTTGGAGGATATGTTCTTTGTCTAAGAAAAAAGGATACAGACAAATTAAACAGAGTTTACAATGAATTATCCGAAAGGCTAAACACCACTAACTATTCCCCTTCCCCATCCTCTCCATAAACCCTTTCAAAAACTTTTTATTCCCTTCAGTATCGATTATATCCTTGACCTCAAATATCTTACCTTCTCCAATTTTATCAGCTTTTATTGAACCTGCCCCCCTCTGATAAGATTCTCGAGTCATCAAAACTTGCTTATTAGAACTCTCAGCAAGCCTCTTAGCAACAACAATAAAATTACCCATCGCAGTAAACTTCAACTTCCCATGCTCCATTTTATTTATCACCTCGCCATTATTTATCCCTATCCCAAAATCAATCTTTTCTTTAAACTTCTCATTATGCTGATTCAAAACCATCTTCATATGATTCGCAACTCTCGCAGCCTCAACCTCATCTTTATCATTCTTAGTCGTCAACTGACTAAACACAACAAACACAAAATCACCATGCTCGTACACCGCACCTTTCTTATTATAAACTGCTCCGACTGCACTCTCCAAACTCTTCTTAGAAAAATCCCCTATCTTATTCTTAATCTTCAACGCAATAACCACTGCCTTATTCTTATGACCTTTCAACACCAAAACCTGCTCAGCCTGATTCCCACCACTAACTCCTGCAACAGCACTCATAGAACTCCCCTTAACAACATCACTTCCAGATCCCGCTTTCTTATTTTCCTCTTCAACCTTCTTCTCTATCTTATCAACCTCTCCATCAATCTTACCTTTCTCATGCCCTCCATTACCCTTATCATGACTCCCACCTTTCTTCTTAAATTTATCTGTAAAATAAGCAAAACTTTTTTTCTTAAACTTATTCCTCATATAAAATAAAACCACTAATGCTAATATCACAATAATCAATATCCAAACAATAGGTCCTCCTAAACTCAAACTTCCCAAATCGCTAGACGTATCAACATTAACCGAATAACCCGTAAGCATAACTCCAGATCGCGAGAACTCAGTATCCCCATCGTTAACCAAAATATTATACTCCTCATTAGTCCCCCCCAATTCCAACTCCTTGCTCTGCCCCAACCCCAACTCAACAGCCTTAACAAAACTCTTACCATTCAATTCAACTTCTATATCCTTATTATAAGGAATATTCCCCACATTTGTAACAATCAACGTCTGTTCAACTAACTCAAAAGAAACAATAGCTTTCTCATTAACAAAAAACTTCTGAAAACTCTCCAACCCAAGACTACTAGACTGAATATCATAATATCCCGAAGGCAAGTCAGTAGGAACCAAATAACTCATAGTCTCCTGACCCTTTGTAATCTTCTCAAAAATCCTCTCCCCCTCGCTATTCTTAATTATAATCGAAGCATCTTCATCTATCTCCCTTCCAGTCTGATCCAATAAATTAACCCTAATATCTAAATTATTCCCAGGATCTAAATTCTGATTACTAATTGCAATCTCAATACTATTCAAAACCTGAAACACTTCCAAATTAGCCAAAGTCAAACCCTCGCTCGATCTTTCCTCCCCTAATTTCTCAAAAGCCAAAACATCAATCCTATAATCTCCAGCAGGAGTATCCTCCCTTAAATTAAACGTAACAGAAAACTCTCCATTCTCAACCTTACCATAATAACTACCCGCATTAACATCACTAACAACCTCCTCTTCAACTACTTCCTCACTTTCTTCCTCAACAACTTCCTCATCAACAACCTCATCCTCACTCTCCTCTACTACTTCATCCTCAACATCCTCCTCACTATCTTCCTCAGTTTCCAAAACCTCAACTTCCTCATCAACAACCTCATCCTCCTCTTCAACAACCTCATCTTCCACAATAACCTCCAACACTTTCAACAACGGAATACTTATCTCAACCTCTCCATCAATCGCCTGCCCATTCAACCTCTTAGCACTACCACTTATCGTAATACTCTCTCCAGGATAAACAAAAAAACTATCACTAATCAACTTAACATCCAACCTCTTAGAAATTTCAAACTCTCCACTTCTCCTAGTATCCTCTGCATAATTAGCATCAAAATAACAATTACCACTCACCTGATCCAGCGTATGAAAATTCAAAGGCAATTTAATATTAATCAGCCCATCCTCAGGAAGATTATTGAACCGAAGTATCGAAGTCCCTTCACAAATCAAATCAACCTCCAACAAATAACCCTCTTTAACAGGATCAACACTAACATCAATATCAATCATATCCCCCAAATTATAATTACTATCCACATCAGAAAAAAATATCCCAGCACTGACAAAACCCATACTCGCAAACACCATCATGACCAAAGCTAATCCAAACATTCTCTTTTTCATACTATTAACAAAAGAAACCAATATTTAAACTTTCCTGAGATACTACAAATACAACAGAATCTAATCTTTCTTATGATTATTCACAATCAATCTTCTAATACTCTTAATCTTTTCCCTTCCTTCCTTCGTCTTACCCAATCTTTCATAAAAATCTCTAGAATTATTCATCTGAGAATCAATTAAAACTCTCTGTTGTTCGCTCCACTCTCTATCACTATGAGTCCTAACATATCTAGCCCAAAATTTAACAAAACTCAGCCTCTCCATAAAATTTCTCTCACGAGATTCATTCAAATTCTCTAAACTTATATTTGTTTCCATATTCCTCCATCAACTTAAATTTTTCATAAACACCAAATCTATTAATAAACCTAAGCAACTCATCTTTATTAATTTTATCCTTAAACATTTCATACAAGTGTTTAGCATCTTCAAGATCCTTCCCACTACCTAAATACAATTTATATGCTATCTGAGTTTCAAGTGGTGAAATAAATAAAATCTTTTCATCCAGTATCACCTTTAATTTATTATCAAACGAATGTCTATCGATATCTGTTTTAATAATCTTAAACTCTATATTGGGTATGGGCAGATCCTTTGCAAATCTAACTGCATGTTCATCTAACATTTCAAATGCCTCTACAGAATTAGAAGTATTCAAACATTCAAAACCCTTAGATTCTAAATCTTTCCATAAATTTACAAAAACTTCCTTTTCAATAGGGGGAATCAACAAATCAACATCCTCACTAGCTCTAGATCTTCCAAGCAAAATGGAAACATATCCAGAAACAATTACATAATCAACATAATCTCTAGCAATATTTAAAAAACTGATAGTAAACTTATCCAATTCATTCAACTCCTTATCAATTCGTATCTCTTTTTTCTCAACATCATATTCCATAAAATAAATAAATCTTCAAGCTATTTATGTTTTTCTAACTAACCAATAAATAGGAAGTTTTAAAAACGCAGCTAATCTCAAATCAACATGAAAACACCAGGAATACTCGGAGGCCTTGGGCCAGAAACGACTGCCAAGATTTACATAGCCTTAGCTATGCAAAGGTCTAAGGATTATCCCTGGAATTCTAATTTCTAATGTTTCATTTCCTAAACAACTTGAAGAGGATATCGGAGCCAAAAACAAAAACCCAAGATTAATCCTACCTTACCTAATAAAATCTATCAAACAACTAGAACTAGCAAAAGCAGATTTCATAGTTCTTCCATGCAACACTCTACATTCACTAATGCCCGATCTAAGAAAATCATCTACTATTAAATTTCTAGATCTCATAGAAGAAGTTTCTAAAGAAATCAAAATCAACTATAAAACTATAGCAATACTAGGAACAACAAAAACAAAAAACTCCAAACTATACAATATAGCACTAAAAAACTCAAATATAAAAATAATCTACCCAAATAGAAAACAACAACAAAAGGTCTCACAAATAATTTTAAGAATAATAAGAAACAAAGATTCCAAAAAAGACAAACGATATTTAAATAATTTAATAAAAGTCTTAATAAAACAAGGTGCAGAAAAAGTAATACTGGCTTGTACTGATCTAGGAAATTTAATAAAAAACAACAAAAACGCTTTGGACACAACAGATATACTCATCAATTCTATTGTTAAAGAAATGAAAGGAGGAAGCAAGATTTAAATATATCCTAAACCATAATGTAAAATGACAAAGAACCACGTAACCCCATGGGAAGTAGAAGGCGATGTCAACTACCAGAAATTAATCAAAGAGTTTGGAGTATCAGAACTAAAAAGCCTTCCAGATATCTTCAACAAAGAAATTCTTTTCAGAAGAAAGATAATATTCGCACATAGAGACTTCCAGAAAATCTTAGAAGCAATTAAAAACAAAAAAAAGTTTGTCATGATGACAGGACTCATGCCGACCGGAAAGTTCCATCTAGGTCATGCAGTCATAGCCAAACAATTCATTATCTATCAAGAGCTAGGAGCCAAGATCTACATTGCAGTCGCGGACATAGAAGCATACACCACTCGCGGTCAATCTTTAGAAGAAAGCAGAAAAATAGCAATCGAAGAATACATAACAAATTACATAGCCCTAGGACTAAAACCCGAAAACGTTGAAATATACTTCCAATCAGAAAGATCCAACAAACCAGACAAGGCCAATGCCTATTATAGATTACAAAACCTATTATCTAAACACGTAACATTCAACGAATTCAAAGCAGTCTATGGGGATGTAACTCCTGGGAAAATGCTAGCATCATTACTCCAAGCATCAGACATGCTCCATCCTCAACTCCCAGAATTTGAAAAACCCTGCCCAGTTGTAGTCCCAGTAGGAATAGACCAAGACCCCCATCTAAGACTAGCCAGAGACATCTCAAAAAGATTCAAAACCATCAAATTCGATCAGCTCTGCTCAACCTACAACATGTTTCTCCCAGGACTTAAAGGCGGAAAAATGTCAGCCTCAGA
>CAZOQD010000050.1:0-5929 GCA_964581925.1 Candidatus Woesearchaeota archaeon | reverse complement strand
TTAACTTTGTTGTCTGGGAATTCTGGATCGAGGACTGAAAGTAGTTTTAATTTTGGGATTGGAATTGAGAAGAGAGCTATTAAGATAAATCCAGAGTTGGCTAAGGATGCGATTGCTTCGAATTTGGATAGCATTAAAGATATTCAGAATATTAATGATAAGTTGGGGAAGGTTGTTAGTGGTTTGAAAGGAGCGTGTTTTGCTACTTCGGCTATGTTGACTCTTAAGAGTACTTTGAGTGGGGGGGCTGATAGTTTGGCTAGAGGGATTTTGATGACTAATAGTGGGGGATGGAATGAGAAGTGTGAGCAGTTGGTTGATGATGGGGATTATAGTACGGTGCATCAGTGTTTGTTGGATAAGAGTGGAGAGATTGATAAGGATGTTGGGATTTATGCGAATGAAGTTGAGAAGACGAATAATATAATTAAGGGATTGAATGAGAAGTATAAGGAGAAAGAGGGAGGGATTTTTGGGAATAGCCGAGTTAATACAAATAAAGTTAAGGAAGAATATAAGGGGATTTTTGAGAGTTGGTGCAAGGGGCAGAGTGGAAGTGTTAGATTGCCAGGGAAGGATGAAGTTAATGTTAAACTTGGAGAGGGAGATGATAGTGTTTGTGGATGGGAGAGTTTGACTCATGAGCAGAGAAGAGATATAATGACTTTGAGGAATTCTAAGAATGTTGGAGGGAGTGGTGTTTTTGGAGAAGTGATGAACCGGGATTTGGGTAAGACCTTACTTAATGCTAAGAATTTTCATGATGAGAATGAGGATAGGATTAAAAGTGATAAGATTGCTAAAGATCAGAATCTTGGGATAAAGACGACTGATCCGTTTGGAGATTCAGTTACTCCAGGGTTTATTAAGACTGTTACAGGGAGTGATGGGGGCCATAAGGTTTATAGTAATTTTAGTAAGGGGGATAAGTTAGTTAGAGTTTTTATTCCTAAAGAGAAGACGTTGAGTGGAGGGGATGTTTATAAAATTGAGGATGATGGAGTGAGGAGTGAGATAGGGGGGAAGCAGGTTATTGTTGAGATGGTTATTAGTAGTGGGGATAATTATTTTGTTCCGAAGCAGGATGGGAAGGTTTATCAGATTGATGGAAGGAAGGTGAGTAAGGAGAGTAGTGATGAGGTTAGGAGGTATATGTCGAGAGTTGGGATGGATAAGATTAAGCAGTCGGATAAGAAGGCTTATGAGAATAGGATGAGGCATCCGGATAAACTTCGGGTTAGATATTTTGAAAGGGCTCCTTATACTGGATTGCCGTCTGAAGTTCCGTTTGATATTGAGGATGGATGGTATGTTGAGATGACTTATGTTTTGAGTGGGTTTGGGAAGCCGTATGATGAAAGTGGAAGAGTTACTAATTTTTATATTTGTAATGTTGGGGAGAATGGGATGATTGAGTTTAAGCAGAGTGCTGATGATGTTTGTAGGTTTTATAATGTTGTTAATCCTGATGTTAGTTTTCCAGGATTGAGTGGTAGTGAGAGTTTGAAGTTGGTTAATGAGGCTAGGCAGGCAATACAGGATGCGGCGAGGCAACATGGGAAAGAGAGAGTTACGATTAATGGGCATGGTTTTGAAACGGGGAAGAGTTTCGGAGGGGAGGCTGGGAGGTGTACGGACTTTATGAGTGTAAGTGATTGTACTTTGATGTTTAATGTTTGTGATCCGGTAATTTGTCCTGCTTCGAGATGTGATTATGGTGGGAGGTATAGGGTGGATAATGTTATACAGTCTGGAATTGCGGGGAGTTTGTTGTTATGTTTGCCAAATTATAGGGAAGGAGTTGGAGTTCCAATTTGTTTGAGTGGAGTGCATGCTGGTTTGGATAACTATGTTAGTATTTTGAATTCTACTGTTCAATGTTTGAATGAGAGTATTGAGACTGGGAGGAATATAGGAATTTGCGATGAGATTAAAAGTATTTATCTTTGTGAGTTTTTTTGGAGGCAGGCGGCTCCGTTGACGCAGGTTGCGTTGCCGAGTTTGTTTGGAGGTGGGAGTCATGGGGGTGGGGAGTATTTGACTACTCAGACGGCTTGGGATAATACTCAATCTGCTATAACTTATTATAGGGATGTTTATGCGACTAATAGCTTTCAGGCTTTTGCGAGTAGAAAGTCCGAATTAGCAGGGACTAATTATGGAGGGGCTAATATTTGTCAAGGGTTTGTTTCGGGGAACTTTGGGTTGGGAGGAGGGAGTTTTGTTAGTGCGTTATTGGAGCCTGATAGTCCTAGCCAGTTTTCAGGATGGATTAGTGAGATACCGTTGAGTACGGCTACAGTTCCACCGACTTCGCATTACAAGGTGTACTATCATATTTTTGCTGGGAATGATATTGGAGTTCAGTATTCTGTTTATTTGAAGGACTTGCCGAATTTTGCAGGGGTGAATAGTATTGGTTTCCAGAATGTTGATAGTGGTTATATTAATAGGGGAAGTCAGGTCGACGAGGCTAGGGATTTTGTTGCGGCGTCTGGATTTAAGCAATTGTGTATTAATGTTAATGGGAAGGAAGAGTGTGGGTTTGGGCAGGTTACTACGTCATATGCTATCAATAGTTTGACTGAAGGATTTGTTGCTGAGCAAGCTGAACAGAAAGTTATTAGTGAGAAGAATTGTGTTGCTGGTACTCCGAATATTGGATCTTTGGTTACGCCGAATATCCAATCGGGTGTTGAAGAGTTTTTGAATCCTCAGTTGTATAATCAAGGAATAATTAGGGTTTGCTCGAGTCAGAATCCGGGGATAAGTGTTTTGCCTAGCGGTGAGTATGATACGACGAATAGTAAATATAGTAAGTGGCAGGAGGTTGGTTATTGTGATGATCCTTTGATTAAGTGTTGGATGGATACGGATAGTGTTCGTGAGGTTATTAGGGATGAGGGATTGGAGCAACAGGTTTTGGATAATGTGGATTTGAGTAGGATAAATAGTAAAGGGTTTTGGACTTATGAGGAGAGTAGGGGAAGTGGGGATTTGGCGGAGGATGAGATAAGGGATTTGGATATTACTGAAGAGGATGATAGAGTTTCTATATAAAATAAGATAAAAGAGATGGAGAGGGTGTTGAGGGATTTGACTGATTTTGGGATAACTAATACGCATAGGGCTAGAGGACATTATTTACTTGGAAGATTGTATACTAAGATTGCGGAGGAGTTGTGGAGGAAGAGGTCTAGGGGAGAGGATATTGGAGACGAGTTTAGTGTTTATGCTAGTGCGGATGAGGATTTTACTTATGAGGAATATTTGAAAGGGTATGGGGAAGTTCCTATTGGAGATGGTAGTGAAGGGAGTTTTAAGGAGGATACTGGGATTGGGAATGATGAGTTGGATGAGAGGTATTCTTCGGATTCTGAAGAGGATTTTTTGGCAGGGGAGAGTGAGATTGTTAGGGAAGGTGGGGGGAGTTTTAAAGATGATACTGGGATTGGGAATGATGAGTTGGATGGGGGGCGTGGTGGTGGAGGGGTTGGGGTTCCTCGGGGGATTGATGGGAGTAGTAGTGGAGGAGATGTGAGTAGTGGTGGGGAGGGAGGTAGTGGTAGTGGTAGTGGTACTGGTTCTGGGAGTGGTAGTAGGGTTCAAACTAGATATTTTAGCCAAAGTTTGGATATTTATATTAGTGATGGTAGTAAGTCTGTTAAAACAAAATATTTTTTTAATACTGGATCAAAAAATGATGATGGGAGTGTTAAATATAAGATTTATAGGATAGATAGTGAAGGAGTTTTTGGTTTTGGGAGAAAGATTAGCTTAGTTGGAGAGGTTAAAAATAAAAGGGTTGTTTTTAATTTACCTAATGGCGAGTCTGATGAACATACTTCGGCTTTAGCTGGATTAGAATATGATTTAATAGATAGGAATTTTTATAGATAGTTAATGCGGGGAAGAAGATTTGAACTCCTGTAGGCACTAAGCCACTGCGTCCTAAACGCAGCCCGTTTGACCGCTCCGGCATCCCCGCATGGTAAGGTTAGAAATTATTGGTATAAAAAACTTTTGATTTGATGTTTAGAGTTTTTAGGACAGAAATTTTTTCAAAATTTATGTATAAAAAGTTATTGATTGGTATAATAAATTTGTTTGGTAAGATTATCCTGAAGCTTTTTCTTTTTTCTTTTTGTTTTGTATTTCGGCTTCTTTGACTTTAAGGGCTTCTTCGAGTCCTAGTTTGTCTAGGAGTTCTTTGTAACGATTTCTGATTGTTACTTCGGTGATTCCGGCTACGTCGGCTACTTCTCTTTGGGTTTTCTTTTCGTTGTTTAGTAGGGCTGCTACGTAGAGTCCGGCTGCTGCGATTCCGGCTGGGCCTCTTCCAGATGTTAGTTCTGAACCTTCGGCTTTCTTTAGGATTTTAAGGGCTTCGTTTTGGGTTTTAGGAGAGAGTTTTAGGACTGATGCGAAACGGTGGATGTAGTCTTTTGGGCTTGAGGGTGTTACTTTGATTTTTAGTTTTCTTACTATGAATCTGTAAGTACGTCCGATTTCTTTTCTTTCGACGTCTGATGCTGCTGAGATTTCGTCTAGGGTTCGTGGGATGTCGTAGGATCTACATGCTGCGTAGATGCAAGCTGCGATTACCGATTCCATTGATCTTCCTCTGACTAGTCCTCGTTGTAGGACAAATTGATAGATACGTGAGGCTTCGTCTTTTACAACTTCTGGGAGGTTGAGGAAACTTGCTACTCTTCTTAGTTCGGTCATTGCTAAACGTAGGTTTCTTTCTATTGAGGTTGAAACTCTTTCCTGCCATTTTTTTAATCTTAAGAATTTTCTTGTTGCGCTTGAGTCTAGTTTGTAGATGTCTGATACTTCTCCGACGTTTGTTGTTAGGCCTTTGTCGAATTTTTGCATTGATAATGGTGCTCCTCCACGTCCTTTTTTCTCTCCGGAATCGAAGCTACCTTGGAGTTCTTGTGAGGTGTCAACCATTTTTTCTTCTACGACAGTTCCACAATCATTACAGAAAACTTCTCCTAGTTGTTCATCCCAATTGAGACTTACACCTTGGCATTCTGGGCATCGTTTTATATTTGACATTTTTTGTTTTTTAAGATGGTTTGTTTGGAGTTTAGTTTATATTTTAGAATCTTGATAGTAAGGTTTATAAAGTTAATTGGGAAAGGTTTTTAAAGGTTTTGGTGGGGGGTGTTTTTTGAAATGGGGAAGATATATTAAATGTTGTTTGCGGGATAGTTATTGATATGGGATTAGATGAAGATTTGGATAAGGATTTTTTGTCGGCAATCAGAGATAGGGCTATAAATATAAAACTTGCCGTTTATGGTGAAGGATTAACAAACCAGAAATCTATTGACGCTTTAAATAAAGATGAGAAATGGATTAATAATAAATGTTTAGAAAAAGACTATGATAAAGAACCGTATCAAAAATATTATTGGGAGATTATTAGAGAAGATTAATTTTATTCTTTGATTAGAACTGCCTGAACCATTCCTTCTTGGCTAGGTCGGTTGGTTATACGTGCTTTTCCTAGTTCGGTTTCGATTATTGCGGATTTTAGTAAGAGGTTTTGACGGGCTGAGAAACGGTTTGATGGGGTTTCTAAGACGTTTTTGATTTTTGTCTTTGTTGCTTTTTTTGTTTCTGGGTTGATGATGTTTGCTTCTTGGGTTGATAGTAATACGTTTTTTTTGTTTCCGCCCATTGTTCTAAGGGTTTTCTGCTTTTCAGTACGTAGTTTTACTTTTCTTTCGATACCTGAGAGGTTATCTTTGGTTTTCTTTTTCTGTCTATGATATTTTCCTCCAGATATTTTTCTACCGTATGCCATAGTGGATTTGAGAAAAAATTGTATTTAAACCTGTGGGTTGTTTTTTGTTGTGGGAGTTATGGGTTAGAGGTCATCTAGGCTGGTAAGATTGGAATCTTTTTTATCTAGTGA
>CAZOQD010000049.1:0-5962 GCA_964581925.1 Candidatus Woesearchaeota archaeon | reverse complement strand
AAACTTAACCAAACCCTCCTTTTTACTATTAAAATAAGTCCCAATAACTTCTCTGCCTTGATATTTAAAATATTTATACAAACAACTCCCCAAAAATCCCGAAGCTCCAAAAACTATTATCTTATCACTCATCATAGCCCCATATCGTCATAATATTTAAATATATTCATCCTCAAATAATCACAAAAGTATTTAAATTAATAATGTTTGTAAAAAGAACTTATAAAAATAATGGTCAATAAATCTCCCTTCAATGAAAATAAAATTCTAAGACATCCAGAACAAATTAAAGCGTGGCTCGAAAAAGGATGGACTCTCCCTATAGGACTTGATATTGATCTTACAAACCGTTGTCAGCACAATTGCCCTGGCTGTCTCAGTGCATTTAACAGAGAAGATCAAGAAGAAATTCCTTTTGAGAAAGCTAAAGAACTTATTGAGGAATTTGGCCAGTTAGGAATAAAGGCTATAAACTTTGGAGGAGGAGGTGAACCCACCCACCACCCTAGGGCTGCAGAATTGATAAGATTAGTGAAGAAAAACGGAATGGAACTTGGAATATTTACAAACGGAAGTGATTTATCAGACGATCTTATCGATGCAATAATTAATAGTTGCACTTGGGTTAGAATCAGTTTAGATGCAGGAAGCCCTCAAGTCTATAGAATTACTCATGGAATGAAAGACGATTCTTATCAAAATGTCTTAGATAATCTTAAACGGCTTGTCAAAAAAAGAAATGAATCAGGAAGAGATGTTAAAATAGGAACGAGTTACCTAATAGGATCACATACAATTCATGATATTTACAATGCTGCTAAAAACTCAAAGGAATGCGGAGTAGACTATTTTCGTGCCAGACCTTTTGAATATATTCCTGGAACAGAGTTAAATGAAGATCGAACCCAAAGATTGAAGGAACAATTAGAAATGTGTAAGGAATTAGAAGATGAAAACTTCAACGTTTCATTTCCTAAAGTCCGTGTCGAATCAAGAATGGAAGGCAATGAACAATCAGCATTCTTCAATCAATGCCACTTTCCGCAAGTTTATACTTCTATAAGTGCAGACCTAAAAATCCATCCCTGTTGCCATTTCAAAAATTCAAGTAGAAACGCTCGGCCCACAGACAATATTGACCCTAAGTTAGGAGATTTAACTAACAGAAAGTTCCTAGATGTCTGGACCGACCTTCATAGAATCAATACTTTAAAATCTTTAAATATTAGTACTTGCCCCAATCCCTGTCAATACAACAGTAGCGTCGTAGCCCTATACCAAATAAAAGAAGCCGGCATAGACAGATTATCAGAATTCACCGACCAAGCTCCAGATCCAATAATGCACGAGAACTTTCTATAGAGAACTTTGCATAATTGACATTTCCGAAGGAAATCGTAGCAAAGTTCTCTATGACTAAGGAAAATTCACAGAATCATCTGAAACCTTATCAACCATCTCCTTGCTAACAAACAACTTCCCATCAACAATATCATTAGTCAATATATTTCTAGAATCATAAGTACAATGATGCCTACATTTTTCTTGAGGATCAAAATTTCTTATAAACTCCTTAGTTGCTTCACTATACCACAACTCCTTAAAACTTTTATCTTTAATACTTCCAATTTTCCCCAGATCCGTATAAGCTTTATCATGACAAGTATAAACCATCTGGTCCGCAGCTATAACTGGAGTTATCTCTATCGTCGGACATTTCACATAAGGCCTAAAATTTTTCCCGGTAAGATTAAAATCATTCTCATAGGTATCATAAATATTAATACTAAAATCTCTCTTCGCCCGATTTATCTGATTAATAACCGATTCCTTAAATGGAGCATGATAATCTATCCACCCCAACCCCGTACTACTATCCACCTGATCGTGATCTATCCACCTCGGAGTAAATTTTATATGATCCAAACCCAACTCCTGAAAAAACTTAGCAGCATCATAAACCTCATGATAATTCTTATGACTAATCACAAAATTTATCCCAAACTCACAATTCTCCACTTTTATCTCCGCAAAATGCCTCATATTCTCAACTATCTCATTAAACCTTGCAGGAGCAATCTTCCGAGTCGCCTCAGCCGTCTCCGCCGTACATGCATCAAGAGATATCCTAACCCATTTAGACCGAGAAAGATATTCAGCAATCTTACCACTCAACCTCTGACCATTAGTAATGACAGAAATATCCAATCCATTATCTATAGCTCTTTTCAAAGTCTGTTCAATCCACGGATAAATCAAAGGCTCCCCCCCACCAGAAAAAGTAACACCCTTAACTCCCATCTCCCTAAAATCATCCAATATCTCTAACATCTTATCCACTGGAATTCTAGCCCTCTTTTCATATAACTCTGCAAGCATATTTTTATCATTGTCTTCAGATCCAATAGCCTGCGCACTATAAGAACACCAAAAACAACTATGGGGACAAGCATTCTCCGGTTTAACTCTAACAGCGATAGGCGCAGTGACCCTTCCTTCTTTCAAAGCCCACAATTTTTCAGGATGCCTCAAAATCTTCTCAGTCCCATAAGCCGCCACAGCTTTTTCAGGACTCATCAGAACAGTTTGAGATCCATAAACAACCGGCAAACTATCTCCATCACTCATATTGCCCCATCCTCCTCAATCGTATAAAAATGCTTCACATCTTCCCAAATATTACATCCTTTACACATATCAATATCATTCCTCTTCCCAGTGCTATGCAACCTTCTAACTTTCTCATAAGGCTCAGAATTCCAAATCTCCTTTATACTAGACTTATTCATATCCCCCAACTCTATATTTGTATTATAATCAATCCCACAAAGCGGAACTTTCCCATCAGGATGAATTATCATTGTACCAAAAAGAGAAACACAAGGACTAAGCGCATATTCCTCAAACGATTCCGATTTAACCAAACTATCCATCTGATTCCCCCAACTATGAGGCGGTTTAGAACTCACTATATCCGAATCAGTTACACGAGCACTCCAATAAGCATTCCACTCCTCCTCCTCATGCCTATTAGAATCCATCATAACAGCCCTAATATGAACTTTCGGTTTTAAGTCCCCCTTATCATCTCTATATCCAATCTCCTTTCTCAATTTCAAAAAAGCCCTCACATTTTCAGTCACCTTATCAAAATCAAGCCCTGTACGAATCGCTTCATAAGTTTCCTTACTCGACCCATCTATAGAAAATCTAATCTCATCCAACCCCGCCTCAATCAACCTCCTCGCCCTATTTTCAGTAAGATACTGAGCATGAGTAGAAAACGTAACGTACTTCACACCATTATCTTTCAACTCCTTAACCCTGTCCTCTATCTTTATATCCGACAACGGTTCCCCATCCCTAGAAAGACAAACCCACTCGACCCAATCAGAATACTCACCAATCTCACTCGCTATCTTGCTAAACAACTCATCACTCATTTTTGCCGTCGTCCATTCCTCATTAGGACAATAAACACAATCTCCTCTACAACCCGTAAAAGTCCCAATCTCAAAAAACCTAGGAAAACGATTCAATTCAGAAATATCATTAACATTCAATCTTCCAGAAATAGATTTCAATTGCTCATTGAGATAAGATTCACCTGTCATTTTAACTTGAGAAGATTTTAATTTTTAAATGTTTAGGTACTCTATCTAACATAAATTTTTATAAACACATTTAACAACCCTCTTAGATGGAATCCCTAAATCTTTTAGACGCCAAGAAACCAGATCAACCAAGAATCGTAGATCCAGATTACAGAAAAGAAGAAAACCGAAAGTTAGCTAAAGAATACGGAAAAGAATTCTTCGATGGACTTAGAGTCAATGGATACGGAGGATATACTTACGATGGAAGATGGAAAAAGGTAGCAAGAAAAATCATAGAAACATACGACCTAAAACCAGGAGACGCAGTTTTAGATATCGGATGCGCAAAAGGCTTCTTACTCTACGATCTATTACAAGAAATCCCTGGATTAAAAGTTGCAGGAATCGACATTTCAAAATATGCAATAAACAAAGCAATGGACGGATTTAACTCACAATCAAATGAGGATCTCTCTACAGAACAAGCAAGAAAACAAATCCTACCTCATCTAATAATCGGAGACGCAACCAATCTCCCATGGCCAGACAACACCTTCGACCTTATCCTCAATATCAACACCCTACACAATCTAAAAGAAGAAGACGCCAAAAACTGCATAAAAGAAATGAAAAGAGTTTCCAAAAATCCAGAAAACATGTTCATCCAAGTCGACGCCTATACAAATGAAGAAGAGCACACTAGAATGCTAAATTGGGTCCTAACAGCCCAGACAATGAAAAGTGATAAAGAATGGTTAAATTTTTTTGAAGAAAATGGATATAATGGAAACTACTTCTGGACAATCGTATAACATAGAGAAGTTAGAAGCAAGAGCAAAACAACTGAGAAAAGAAGTCTTACAGCTAGCCCTAGATACCAACGGCTCTCACATCGGTGGAAGCTTCTCAGAAATAGAACTCCTTATTTCTTTATTCTACCAAGTACTAAATGAAAACGACACTTTCATCCTAAGCAAAGGTCATGCCTGCTATCCTTACTTTTTATTATTAAGAGAAAAAGGTTTCAACCCAAAAATTATGGGCCATCCCGAGATCGACCCAAAAAACGGCATTTATTGCACAACTGGAAGTCTAGGACACGGACTACCAATAGGTTCTGGAATGGCCTACGCAAAAAAAATAAAACAAGAACCAGGAAGAATATATGTGCTAATGAGCGACGGAGAATGCCAAGAAGGAACCACATGGGAAACCTCTGACTTCCTAGCCCATTATAACATCAACAACCTAACCGCAATCATAGACTACAACAAAATACAAGCTTTAGACAGAATCGAAGACGTCTCCCCTTTAAATCTCAAAAATAAATTCACAAGTTTCGGATGGCATGTAGTAGAAATAAACGGCCACGATTTCAACGAAATCCTAGTAGCATTAAAACAAAATCCAGACAAACCCTATCTCATTCTAGCAAACACAATAAAAGGTAAGGGCGTAAGTTACATGGAAGACAACGCAACTTGGCACGGCAGAAAAGTAAATCATGAAAGAGTAAAACTTGCTCTAGAGGAATTAGCATGAGAAAAACATTTGCAAAACTAATCGTAGAACTAGCCAAAAACGATCCAACTATCTACCTCATCACCGGAGACATCGGCTACCAAATCTTTGATGAATTCAGAGAACTATTCCCAGACCGTTTTATCAACTTTGGAATTAAAGAACAATCAATGATCGGCTTCGCATCCGGGATGGCGCTAAAAGGGCTAAAACCCTATGTCTATACAATAACTCCTTTCCTTATCGAAAGAGCATTCGAACAAGTAAAACTAGACATAGCCCAACAAAACACAAACGTCGTACTCGTCGGTTACGCCGACTATCCCGGACAAGGCCCAACCCATGCAGAACTCGACCCAAGAATAACCCTCAGCCTACACGAAAACCTAAAACTATTTTTCCCAAGAAACTCAACAGAAACAGAAATCTACGTCAAAGAATCCTATGAAAGACAAGGTCCATCTTTTATTAGTTTGAAGAAAGAACCTGAAAATTAATTCTCTTAATTTATCAATAAATAGTTATCACAACCCCCAATCACAACTAAATTTATAAACAATTCAATTTTTTATAAAAAATGCAAAAGAGAGTATTAGTCACAGGAGGAGCAGGATACGTCGGATCTGTATTAGTCTCAAAACTCGTAGATAAAGGTTACGAGGTAAGAGTTCTAGATTGGCTAATGTTCCCCGGCGGTTTAGATTCTATCCAGGACAAAATAGAATTAATCAGAGGAGACATCAGAGATACAGAAACCCTAAGAAACTCTTTAGAAGGAGTCGATTCAGTAATTCACTTAGCAGCCATATCTAACGATCCATGTTCAGAACTAGACCACGAACTAA
>CAZOQD010000048.1:0-6219 GCA_964581925.1 Candidatus Woesearchaeota archaeon | reverse complement strand
GAAAAAATAATTGTAATTAATGGGAATAAAGACTCAGAAGAAGTTTTCGAAGACATCAAAACCAAATTCGAAAAAATATTCATAACAAAAAAGATGGGAAAACTAATAGTAATTGAAGGAACTGACTGCTCTGGAAAAGAAACTCAAACTACAAAACTCTTCGAATCTCTAACAACTCAAGGATACGATTGCGAAAGAATTTCATTCCCAAGATACGGCACCCCTACCGGAGACATTGTCGGAGATTCATATTTAGGTAAAGGAAACAGAGTTTCACCAGGCTCATGGTTCCCAAACGCAGCAAATCTCGACCCAAAAGTAGCCTCACTCTACTATGCAGCCGATAGAAGACACGCCCTAAAAGAAATAAAAAGCAAACTAGAAGAAGGAAAAATTCTAATCAGCGACCGTTACACAACCTCAAACATGGGCCATCAATGCGGAAAACTAGAATCAACAGAAGAAAGATTAGAAATGGCCTCATGGCTCGAAACCCTAGAATACAACCTACTAGAATTACCAAAACCAAACTCCGTTATCTTTCTCTACATGCCCACCAACGTCGCAAACAAACTAAAAGCAGAAAGACCTGAAACAGCCATCGACGCCCACGAAACAAACCAAACCCATCTAATAAACGCAGAACGAGCCTATTTAGAATTATCAGACCACTACAACTGGCACCAAGTTAACTGCTCAGCCAACAACATAGATCCAAGATCAATAGACGAAATCCATCAAGAAGTTTTAAGCCATGCAATAAAAACAATAGAACCCAACGAAGAATCATCCACATATCAAACTTCTTCTCATAACTCTTAAACACAACCCCCCATCCCATAAATTATTTAAACTACTCCTCATTATTCTTATCATGGAAAACAATCTCACCATTAAAAACGATCAAGTCAAAGAATTACAATCAGATCTTGAAGAAGTGAAGGATAACCTACTTAGAGAAATTCAAGGAATAAAAACAACACTAGACGTTTTGCAAGACAAGGAAGTAATGGAAACCATTGAAGAAAGCGATAGACTTCTCAAAGAAGGCGCCAAACCAGAAGAGTTTACTTATTAATACAGATTATGAGTTCCTATTCCTACAGCTATCACCATTTCATTTTTATCATCAATAATATAAATCAATCTTATATTAGATCCCAACCAACACGCCCATCTTCCTCTTAGCTTCCCATGCAACGGATGAGCCCCACATTCCTTCCGAGGATTTACTATCAACCTATCCAACTTAACAGGAATATCTTTACGAATCTCAATATATTTTCTAACTTTCCTCTCAACTCTTTTATCAACAAATGTTATTTTATACATTATAATAAATAATTAAGACATTAAAATTATATATTAGTTTGTAAACTTCTCAATAAATACTAAATCTCATCCTTATCTCCATGATTTAACTCAATACAGATCTCTTCAACCTTTAACCAACTATCAAACCACTCTAAATAACTTTTTAAACCAACATTTACTCATTCTTTTGTCAGTTAACACTCCATAATTTATTATGGTTATGGAGTATGGCCCGTTAGCTCAGCCCGGTTAGAGCACCTGCCTTTTAAGCAGGGTGTCAGGGGTTCAAATCCCCTACGGGCCATTTTATAATTACAAACAATTATCACCAAAAAAACTACTCCAAATCCTCAACTTCCTCTTCCAAATCTTCTATCGAATATTCCGATTTATATCCCTGCAAAACAAGATATTGTTCCATCTCCCACAAGGTTATCCCAGCATGCGCTGATGCCTCTGAGAGTGTTATGAGCCCTTCTTTATACCTCTCAGCAGCTTTTCTTTTTTTGTATTCTGATAACCCTATAAGAATCATAGTCCTCAAAAGAGTACTTCTATCCTCATTTCCACTAAGAGAGTCTATGCTCTTGAGAACATCATCAGGCAATCTTATTCCTATTGGTTGTGTCATTTTTTTACCTCCATCAACAATTTATCTAAAACAGCTTGATGAAACCACCCTATTTTCCTCAATTCATTTATAGATTGTATAAATTTTTTCCTATCAATACTTTTAGATCTAAATAATTTTAGAATTATTGCAGGAGTTCCAATTAAATTAATATTAAGTATTAGTTTTTTCTTTCTCACATTATCATCATCAGTCGCAAGCAAATCAGCTTTTTCTTGCCAATATAGAGCAAGTGCCTCTGCCTCACCTCTAAAAATATTGAAACTATTTGCCTTTTCCATCAATTTCTTATTTCTTATATTCTTAACTTTAATTTTATCTTTTTCTATTAACCCTTTTATCACTATAATATCCTCATATCCTTTTGGTTCTCCTTTCAGAACTTCCCCATAAACTTCATCTGGTATCATGATATTCCTAAAATGATCACAGCTTTTTTCAAGTAATGAAATCTTTGCCAGATGTATGAGTACCATCGCATCTTTTATTATCATTGTACCATTATGTGCACATTGTAGTTTATAAATCTTTCCCCATACTTTTAAGTAGGGCGTCAGAGGTTCAAGTCTCCTACAACCCATTTCAACCACCCACCAAAACCATTAAATAATCCTCTAATTTATTCAAAGCATAGAAACAAACCTTATTGACAAGGAGGAAACAATAAAATTCCTCTTAGAAGAAGTCAGAAATCTCAGAGAAAAAGTAGAATTATTAGAAAATAATAGTGGCTTTGTTTGTTCTCCAACTCTAGAAAGAATCTGGAATAATGAATCAGATGAAATATGGGACAAGATTTGAACAAGAGACATCCGATAAATAGATTTAAATAGGGCTAATATATGGTATTTCTACCCTGAGAGAAAGAGTTCTGGTGAATTGATAAGATGAAAGTTAAATTACTTGAGGAAGATGGTAACCAGATAAAGGGACTACTGAGAGAAATGGGGAAAACTCAGGCTGAATTAGCTCCACTACTTGGATTCAAGCGTCAACAGAGCGTAAGTCTGGCACTTTCTGGAAGATTAAGATTAAACCAAGGTCAATTAAAAACTATTTATAATTTTTTGGGTGAAGATGAATCCTTAAGTTATTTATTGAATTATAGTGAGGGGAGGCTCGATTCTACTCAAAATTTTAGTGATATTGATAAAGTATGGATTAAAGTTTATAACAGTTATTCACATAAATTAAGAGATGTTTGTTTATCATTACCTTTAGAAAAAAAAGGTGTATTACTAGGCGATCTAGAAAAATTAGCGAGTAAATATTCTCAAAAAAGTCAAGAGTAATCGAACCTCAATCTCAACATCACTCCCTTATCACATCCTCCCACAACCCATTTCCAACCCCAACAATAAACCCCCATTCCCCCAAACCGAATAACTCAAAACAAAACCTTTATAAACCTTTTTAATGATTTATTATTAACTATTATAAAGTTATTAAAGGTAAATTTCAATCATCCTGATTAACACATATACCTAAGATGCATATACTCCAGCCCAAACACACTAAATTAAAACAAGAAGAGATTAATAAATTAGTCTCTGACCTAAATATTTCTCTCACCCAATTACCCAAAATAAAAATAACCGATCCCTCACTACCAGAAAACACCGAAGTCGGAGACGTTTTCAAAATCGAAAGAAAAACCCCTGAGGGAATTTCAGTCTATTACAGGGTGGTGACTGTATAATGAAACTCCTCCAAAAAAACCAAAAAGAAGAACACTTACTAGTCAAAAAATACCTTGAAGACCACAGCCTTATCGAATCGAACATTGTTTCTTTCAACAATTTCATCAACATCCGAATGCAAGACATAATTAACGAACTAAACGAAAACCTATCTGGCGATGACATTGAAATCAAACTAGGAAAAATCATGGTTGACAAACCTCAAATCATAGAAGCCGATGGTAGCTCACATTTAGTCACACCTTCAGAAGCTCGAATCAGAGGCCTAACCTACTCAGCACCCATCAGCGTCGAAATAACAATCAAACAATCAGGGCAACTAGAAAGCCACAACGTAGAAATCGGTAAAATTCCCATCATAGTAAAAAGCGAAGTATGCAACCTAGCTAATTTTGACAGAAACCAATTAATAGAAAACTACATCGACCCAATAGATCCAGGAGGATATTTCATAATTAACGGTAACGAGCGTATAATTGTCATGGTTGAAGATCTAGCAGAAAACCAACCCTTCATAGAAAAATCAAAAGACAAACTAATGCTAAGATTATTCTCAAAACGAGGTAGCTACAGAATCCCAATCTCAATAACCGACACCAATGAAGGAATCGTCGAAGTAAGTTTCTCAAGATTCAAAAACATCCCAATAATTGTAATCCTCAAAGCCTTAGGACTAACAAAAGAAAGCGACATCGCAAAATACATCAGTAAAGAAAACGACAGCTTAATTGTAAACCTCTACGAGTACACAAACATCCAAAATGAAGAAGATGCAATGATGGCAATTGCAGAACAAACCGCCTTACAAGGAAACAAAAAAGAAATCTTAGACAGAGTAAAACAAAGACTAGACTCTTACTTCTTACCTCATATAGGATTAAAAAAAGAAGACAGAATTGAAAAAGCAATAACTCTATGCAAATTCATAAAACAATTCTTCATCGCCAAGGAAGACCCAAACTCTCTGACCGACAAGGACCACTACGCAAACAAAAGAGTAAGAATGTCAGGTGACCTTCTAGCAGACCTATTCAGAATCAACATGAACATCCTAGTAAGAGACGTCCAACATTCACTACAAAAAATCCAAAAAAAAAAAAAATTTTATTCAGTAAAAACAATAGCTAAATCCACATTATTCACTCACAGAATAGAGTCGGCAATAGCAACAGGTAACTGGATCGGCGAGCGTTCAGGAGTTACCCAAAACATGGACAAAACAAACTATCTAGCAATAATGTCGCAATTACAACGTGTTGCATCCATGCTCCCTGGCGATCAAGAAAATTTCTTAGCAAGAACTCTCCACCCAACCCACTATGGAAGATTCTGTCCCGTAGAAACCCCAGAAGGAACTGAAATTGGATTAAGAAAAAACCTAGCCCTTCTAGCAAAAATATCTACAATGAGTTCAATAGATGTCAATCAACTAGTAAAAATCCTAAACGAATTAGGCATGAAAAAAGAAATTGAAGGCGAGGGCAAGGACGTTTTCCTAAACGGTAGATTCGTAGGCCACGTCAATAACACTAAAGACTTCGCTAAATCACTCAAAGAAAAAAGAAGACAAGCAGAACTCCCAACCGAACTAAGCATAAGACACGACAAAACTCTAGACAACGTTCTTTTATCAACAGAAATCGGAAGAGTTATGAGACCCCTGATTATTATAGAAGACGGAAAATCAAGATTAACTGAAGAACATAGAAACTTGTTAAGAGACGGCAACCTAAAATGGAACGACTTAGTAAAAAACGGAGTCATAGAATACCTAGACGCTGCCGAAGAAGAAAATTCTCTAGTCTCATTAATCGAAGAAGATCTTAACGGCGAACACACACATTTAGAAATTGATAAAATCGACCTTCTAGGAGTTGTAACCTCTCTAGTTCCTTACGCAAACTACGATCAGTCAAGCCGACTAAACCGAGGAAGTAAAACTCAGAAACAAGGACTTGGACTATACGCAGCAAACTTCTTATGCAGAATTGACACCGATGTTAACATCCTACACTACCCACAAGTCCCAATCGTACGATCTTTCATTTACGATACTCTAAACGTACATCCAGCCGGACAAAATGTAATAGTTGCAGTAATGACCCACGACGGTTACAACATGGAAGACGCATTAATCCTAAACAAAGGCTCAGTAGACCGAGGACTAGCAAGATCAACATACTACCGTCCATACAATTCAGTAGAATTAAACTACGCAGGCGGGCTAAAAGACGAAATAACAATCCCCGAAAAAGACGTCTCAGGTTACAGAACCGAAGAATCCTACAGATATTTAGAAGACGATGGAATCGTCTCTCCAGAATCTAAACTATCATCTGGAGAAGTAGTCATAGGAAAAACTACACCTCCAAAATTCCTATCCGAAGTAAGAGAAATCTCAATTAAAACAAAAAAAGAAGCAAGCTCAGTAATCAGACAAGAAGAAAAAGGAATTATCGATGCTGTATTCGTAAGCGAAGACGGACAAGGTAATAAAATAATTAGAGTCAAAACTCGAGATCAAAGAATCCCCGAGCTCGGAGATAAGTTCGCAACTTCTCACGGACAGAAAGG
>CAZOQD010000047.1:0-6221 GCA_964581925.1 Candidatus Woesearchaeota archaeon | reverse complement strand
CAGAATCCTAACAAAAATAAAAAACCAACCAACCAACCAACAAGCAATAACCAAAACAACCTACAAAGAACTAACCAAAGACAACAAAGACCAAAAACTATCCACATTCCTCCCACTACTTCATCTATCAAACACCCGAAAACTCTGGCTCGAACAACCCATCCACTTAGAAGACATCCACATCTACCTATACAAATACTTCGAAGACAACCGAGAAGATTTCATGAAAGAACTCGAAGAAGACATAGAACATATGAAAGAAGAACTAGAAGATAATCAAGAACAAGGAGAAAACCTCGACAAAAGAAAATCAGGTCTAGAAATAGCCAGAGAAAAACAAAAAGAAAAGAAACAACTCCAAGAAGAAACCAAACGCGAACTAGAAGCAGAACTCGGAATAGTAACCGAACTAGCCGAAGAAATAGCAGATATAGAACATGAAGAAAAGATCGAAGATGTTACCGGGTTTAGTGATGAATGAGATTATCTCTTCACAAACCTATCCTCCCACCTCTCAAACGAATCTTCATCAAATCTAATTTCTTCTTTATTTTTATTCTTAATTTTCAATTTGTTTATCAAATAATAAACCCCCATCAAAAACCCAACCACAATCCCCGACAAATGCGCAATCGACCCAACATTCGTCGGACCAAACGCCCCATACAACCTCAACACATCCGCCCCAATCCATAAGAACGAAGCTATAAACATCGGCACAATAAACCCAAAAGCCCAAACCATCATCATCGGCCTAATTATAGTCAACGCCCCAAGAACCCCATAAATCGCCCCACTCGCCCCCAAACTTGAATCATAAAAATTAACCGCAACCAAATTAGCCAAAATCCCACTAACAAAAAACACCATCAAAAACCTCCGACTCCCAATAAGCCTCTCCAAACTAAAACCAAAAAAAAGAAGTGCAAACATATTAAACAACAAATGACTCAACGAGCCATGCAAAAATATCGAACTAACAAACCTCCAAACCTCCCCATTACTAGCCCTATCATTCAAAACCAACAAATCCGTAAACCCCGGAATCCCAGGAAGATTCTGCAACACAAACATCCCCACACAAATCCCAACCAACCACAAAAAATAATACTTAATCTTCTCCATTTTACTTACCTATTTTAGAAATATCATCTTTGATACTTTTAATATCTTCCCTCACTCCAATAAAATCCTCATGAACCCTTCCAAATTCTTCCTTAACTCTATCAAACCCATGCCTCATATCCACCTTTAGCTCTCCAATTTCTCTATTTAAATTTGAAAGAGAAGACATGAAAAAGAACATAACAGATATAAAGCTAACAATTAATGCAGCATTTATCTGACTTAGTTCAGGACTTCTCCCTAATAATACCTGAAGCATCCAATAAACCAAAAGAATAGAAACAATAATAAATAATATCTTCATCAAAGTATCAATGAGACTAGATTTCATATTATATAGGAGAACCAGTAAGTAATGATTTAATTATCACCGCTACTAACAAAACAAGCAATACCAACAAAATCCACTTCATCCAACTAAGATCATCTTTCATCTTATTACCAAGAACCCCACATTTAAAAACACTAACCCTTTTTCATAATTATGGCAAATATAATAATTTTCGGAGACAGTATAACTGAAGGCCTTTATGACAAAGAAAAGGGTGGATGGGCCAATAGACTAAAAATATTCCTAGAAGAAGAAAACTATAATTTTAATCTGTATAATTTAGGAATTTCAGGAGATTCAACAAATGAGGTTATAGAAAGATTTGACAAAGAAATGAAAGCAAGAATTAGTGATGATCAAATAATTATTATATTCGCCATAGGAATAAACGATTCCCAATTAGTCAATCAATCTCCAAGATATTCTTTGGAATCATTTAAAGAGAATCTAAAAAAACTCTTAGAAAAAAGCAAAAAATTAACTAATAAAATTGTATTCATAGGATTAACCCCCATTGACGAACAAAAAGTAAATCCCATGCCCTGGGCTCCAGGAAAATCATATATGACAGATAATCTCAACAAATTTGATAATGCCCTGAAAATCCTCTGCCAAGAAAACAGATTATGCTTTATAGATATAAACAAAAAATTAACAGATCTTAATTATAAGGAATTACTAGAAGATGGAGCCCACCCAAATTCAGAAGGGCACCAAAAAATGTTTGAAATAATTAAAAGTTCCTTATTAAAAAATAATATAATCGCAAAAACATGACATTCAAAATAACCCACAAAGACAAACACACAAACGCAAGAATAGCCATCCTCAAAACAAAATCCGGAAATATCGAAACCCCTTTCTTCATGCCCATCTCAACAAAGGCAACTCCCAAATTCCTAAACTCCAAACACCTAGAACAACTAAATGCTAAAGCAACAATCTCCAACGCCCTAATCCTCTCCCTAAGACCCGGAACAAAACTAATCAAAAAACTAGGAGGTATAAAACAATTCATGAACTTCAAAGGAATCAACTTCACCGACTCCGGAGGTTTCCAGATGTACTCCCCTTCAATCTACATTAAATCAAACCTAAAAGGCGTCCATTTCCGAAACCCAATCTCCGGAGAAAAAATCTTCATGACCCCAGAAAATAACATGAAAATCCAACTAGACATAGGAAGCGACGTAGCAATGACTCTAGACGAAATGCCAATGTACACCCATAGCAAAGATCAAATCAAAATAGCCGTAGAAAAAACCAGCCTATGGGCCCAAAGATGCAAAAACGAACACGACAAACTACAAAAATCCCTACCCAAAAACAAAAGACAACTCCTCTTCGGAATAACCCAAGGAGGCAAGTACAAAGACCTAAGAACAATCTCAATAACCAACCATCTAAACCTAAACTTCGACGGCCACTCAATTGGAGGCTTCGGCCTAGGAGAAACCAAACAAGAAGAACAAAATATAATCAAACTCCACAAACAACTCTTATCCGAAAACAAACCCCTCTACCTAATGGGAATCGGCGACCCTCTAGAAATCTTAGAAGCAATAGCCCTAGGATGCGACTGCTTCGACTCAAGACTACCAACCCAAAATGCAAGACGCGGAACCCTATTCACATCCCAAGGCAAACTAAAACTCCTAAACAAAAAACACGAATTCAGCAAACTACCAATCGACAAAAACTGCAACTGCTTCGTCTGCAAAACCTACACAAGATCATACATACGTTTCCTATTAAAAGAACAAGAACCAACTGGAAAGGCATTAGCCTCATACCATAACCTCCATTATCTACAACAAATAATCAAGGAAGCAAAGATAGCGATAAAAAATAATAAGTTAAAACAATTAATTAAGAAATTAAAAAAATATTACAAATAACTAAAGAGTAAGAAAAATCCCACCCAAACCTTTAAAAACATAATAGCCAAACCCATTACATGGTTAACGGAATAGAACGACCGCTAGACGTGTTAAACAATTCTAAGGGGAAAGAAGTCCTCGTGCAATTGAAGAACAACCGTCAAATGGTCGGCACTCTTCTTGCGTTCGACATACACATCAACACCGTGTTAGACAACGCAAGAGAAATTGTTGACGGAGAAAGTAAACGAAGCTTCGGCTTAACCTTCTTAAGAGGCGACACCGTAATCTTCATCTCTCCCGCCAGCATCGCAAAAGAATAGTATAAAATAATAAGATAACCAAGATTGAGCCTTTTCCTATTTAGATTGGCACGGATCTTGTTCTGATATATCAGAAGTACTGGTAAGTTTGTAAAATCTAAACCTCAACCGTCATCAAATCCCTAGCAATCCTAGTATTCTTAAAAACTTCCCGAGCTTCCTTAAGCAACTTCTTCTCCTTATACTCAAACCTCTGCGAAATATGTGTCAACACCAACTCCTTAACCCCCGCCTTTTTAGCAATCTCCGCAGCCATACTAGTAGTCAAATGATGATACTTCCCAGCAAGTTCAACCTCATCATTAGAATAAGTCGATTCCATTACAGCAAGATCAGAATCCTTAGCAAGTTTCGAAGCCCCGCTACATTTCCCAGTATCAAAAATAAAACTAATCTTCTTCCCCTTCTGCGAATAAACCAAACCCTTACTCTTAATCTTCTTCCCATCAATAACAACATCCTTCCCCGACCTCAACTTCCCCAACTTAACTTCATCTTTCTTCCCCATCTTCAACCCCTTCAAAGCCTTCTTCAACTTAGCTTTATCAAGTCGATTCTTATCCTTTTCAACAAACGCATACCCATTACTAGGAATCCCATGATCCAACTTCTCTGCCGTAAGACTAAAATCATCATTCTCAAAAAACTTCCCATCAACTTCCTTAACCTCAATCTTAATTTTAAGCACTTGAACAAAAATCCCAATAATTTCATTAATAAACTTCTTCGTCCCCTTCGGACCATAAATATAAAGAGTCTTATTATACTTACTCAACGCAAGAGTCTGAATCAACCCCGGAATTCCAAGAACATGATCCCCATGCCAATGCGTAATCAACAACCGAGTAACCTTCCCGGGATTTATCTTAGCCTTCCTAAACTGCCTCTGCGTCCCCTCCCCACAATCCACCAAAATATTCTCATTCTTATAACTCAACAAAACAGCACTATGATTCCGACTCGCAGTAGGAATAGCCTGCCCAGTACCCAAAAAATCCACTCTTACCATACAAACAACTAGTTAATTTGCTTTAAATAACTTATCAATAAACTATCAAACCAACCCCAAACAAATATTTAAAACCCCTCATTACCTAACAATACCAAAATGGGCGACAGATTATTAAACCGACTTGGAATAACACTTGTCTTCTTAGGAATCTTTGGATTTTTATTCATCAATACCTCAATTCTAGGAAGCGTAATATCTGGATTTAATATCGACAATGAAGAACCAAAAGAAATCCTAGAAATCCCTGACATAGAAGAAATAATCACAAGAATAGCAGACAAGAAAATAATCTCATTAGAAATCACAAATAACGGTGAAGAAGAACTAACCAACTGCCAAGTACTAACTAACGGCCCTTGGATCTCATCTTCTCAAACTCAAACAATTCCGAGCAAAGAGGGAACAAACTTCCAACTAGGAATAACCATTCCCAAAGGAACAATCCCTCAAAGCTATCCCTCAGAAATCGAAGTAATCTGCGACCAACTCTCCAAATCCAAAGAGTTCCAGATAATTGTAATAGAAAATTTAGAAATAATTAGAATAAAAAACCTTAAACAAGTAAAAGAAGGAGTAAAAGTAAAATACGTCTTCAATAATAAAAACTTTATCGGAAATAACATCAACGTAGAATTGTGGATCTTAAACCCAGACGAAATCGAAGTCACAAGAACAATAGATATATTCTCAATCAATCAAGAAAACCTAATTGAAAGAGAAATCCTACTAAAACTCCCAGACGATCCGATAGGAATACATCAAGTATACGTAGCACTCCCAAACAATTTAGACAACTCAATAAAAAGATCAATCATCCTAGGAAAAACAACCACTACAGGCAATACCGTTTTCAACATCTCAAAAGGAAAAGGACTAGGCTACCTCCTATTTATAATCTTCATCGGGATAGGCATCTTCTTCATTTTCAGAAGCCATAGAAAAAACGTTCAAACAAACAAAACCAACCCCGGCTCCGGACTCATAACTACTAAAAAATAATTCCAATAAACGCCAACACAATCATTAGTAGAAAGTTTTATAAACAAAATAGTTGATTTTAAGATGTAAGCCCTTGTAGCTCAATCGGATAGAGTGCTTCCCTTCTAAGGAAGAAGTTGCAGGTTCGAGTCCTGTCAGGGGCATTTTTATCTCCAAAAAGTTTTTATATTTCCAACACTTAACTAAAACATGACCTACACAATAGGATTAGGTGCAGAATGGGAAGACCACCTTCCAGGATCAGTTCCAAAAGACCCTATAATAAAAACTCCAGAAGATCTTAGAAGATTAGACGCTAGACTATTAGCAGCTAAAGAAGATTATCTTAAAAAATGTCAGGAAGTCAAAGCAAGATCTGCCATAGAATCAAGGTTTGATTACTTAGATTAATCTACCAACAACTAAATTTAAAAACACACACTTCTTCAGAAATCTACGCAGGGATCGCATAATGGTATTGCGCCGGACTGCAGATCCGGTTTGCCCGGGTTCGATTCCCGGTCCCTGCTTCAAAGTTCCCATCAAGGGAACTTTAGCAGGAACCAAGAATG
>CAZOQD010000046.1:0-6268 GCA_964581925.1 Candidatus Woesearchaeota archaeon | reverse complement strand
AAGGAAGGGAATGTGCCTACGTTTTCTTGTATGGCCGTTGCTGGGGATGGAGATAGTTATGTTGGTTTGGGGTATGGTCGTGCGAAGGAAACATTGCCTGCTCGGGCAAAAGCAGTTAGGAAGGCTAAGTTGAATGTGTTTAAGATAAATAAATCTTGTTCGAGTTTTGATTGTACTTGTGGAGAGCCACATACTGTTCCGTTTATTGTTGAGGGTAAGGCTGGGAGTTGTAAAGTTAAGTTGATGCCGGCGCCTCAGGGAACTGGATTGGTTGTTGGTGATGAGTTAAAGAAGATATTGAGAATTGCAGGGATTAAGGATGTTTATAGTGTTACGAGCGGTAAGATAAGAACTACATTAAATTTAGCGAAGGCGTGTATTAATGCGTTGGAGAAGACGAGGAAGGAATGATGGTAAGACCGATAACGCAACGAGGGTTTCATGTTGATGACGTAATTAATGGTAGATGTATTAGATTTAGTATAAATGATAGGGGCTATGAGATGGTAATAATCTTATCAACTAAAAGACCCTGGGATAAGCCCAGAGTTATTATCCATACAAAAGGAGATGGAGTTGTTGGAACGGTTAGTGTAGAAACAGAAAAACAAGGAAGTTATGGCCCTAATGATAGCAATTCAATTGAACAATCGCAAAGATTATATGAAGAAGTTGTGAAATTATTAGATGTGGAAGGAAAACTTAAAGATTATAGTCCTCAGTTTAGTACAGTTTCTGAGATTACTCCCTATAATATTTTAGAGATTGGTGATGCTAGTGATTTAGAAAAATCGGTTCAGGAGGTAGAATAATAATATGGAAGAAAGAAAATTTATTAGATTGAAGAAGGAAGAGTATGGGATTAAGGAGTATATCAAACGTGATTTAGGGAAGGGGAAGATTAGTAATTTGGATATTGAGTATACGCCGGTGGGGGAGAAGATTATTATTCATACGGCTAAGCCGGGGTTGGTTATTGGTCGGAAGGGGGAGAATATTCAGAATCTGACGGCTGTTTTGAAGAAAAGGTTTAAGTTGGAGAATCCGCATATTGAGATTTTGGAGATTGAACATCCATTGTTTGATGCACAGATTGTTGCGGATGATATTGCTTTGGCGTTGGAGAGGATGGGGAATTTGAAGTTTAAGGTAATTGCTTATAGGAAGTTGCAGGAGATAATGAGGGCTGGGGCTTTGGGATGTGAGTTGCGTTTGACTGGGAAATTGCCTTCGGATCGTGCGAAGTCGTGGAGGTTTGCTGAGGGTTATTTGAAGAAAGCTGGAGATTCTAATAAGGAAGTTGATAGGGCTCAGGCTACTTCGTTGACTAAGCTTGGAATTACAGGGATTAAGGTTGCGATAATGCCACCGAATGCTAAGATTTATGATAAGATTGAAGTTAATGATGAGTTGCGTAGTAAGTTAGGGAAGTTTGTTGTTGAGGAAGAGGTTGAGATTGTTAAGAAAGAGAAAAAGAAGAAGGTTAAGAAGAAAACTAAGACGGTTAAAAAAGTTGAAAAGGATGGGAAGATTGAAGAAGTTAAGGAAGAGATGGAGACGGTGCAGGAAGTTGTTGATACTAAGGAAGAAGTTAAGGGGGATGCGATTGCTGTTGAGCAGGAGATTGAGGAAGGAGTTTCGGAGAGTGATGATAGGGCGATTGAGGAGGCTGTTGAAGAGGAGAAAGAAGCTAAAGATGGGAAAGATGGCTTAGATAAGGAAAATCTTGAAAGCCTAAACCATGATATCGAGAGTGAGTCGTCTAGTAAGGAGAGTGAGTCATCAGGCCCTGAAGATATTGGAGATACTAAGAAAGAGGGTGGGGATGAGGAAGGAAAGGATAATAAAGATGAGAAGGTTGAGGAGGGTAAAGAATAATTAAAATGGCGATATTAAGAAATAAGGATATGAGTAAAATGTCGAATGCTGAGAGAGATAGTAAGATTAAGGATTTGAAGATGGAGTTGGTTAAGGAGCAGGTGAATTTGGCGAAGGGTGGGAAGACGAAGGTTAGGGAGATGAAGAAGACGATTGCTCGATTACTTACTTTCAACAGATTAAATCAGACTGTTGGAAATAAATAAACATGGATATATGTCCGAAATGTGGATTGCCTTTGCAAGCTTGTGTTTGCGATGAAATAACAAAGACAGAACAGAGAATACAGATACGGACCGAAAAGAAAAAGTTCGGGAAGTTAGCGACGATAATATCTGGCTTTCAAGGTGTGGACTTGAAAGTGACGGCGAAGGGGCTCAAGAATGAGCTGGCTTGTGGGGGGACTGTTAAGGATAACGGTGTCGAACTGCAAGGCGATCATTCGAGGACCGCTAAAGGGGCTTTGGTGAAGCTTGGCTTCAGTGAAGATCTTATAGAAGTCGCGTGATAGATACAGGTAAGGGAAAGGCTTAAAAATCAGAGGAGAAACTCCCTAGAGGAGTAAAGGATAAAATAGAAAATGGTAGAAGCAAAAGAAAAAACAGAAAAGCAAAGTAAAGAAAGAAAACTTGTAGCTGTGATTAGAATTTCGGGGATGATTAAAGTTCGGAAGGATATGGCTAGTACTTTAGATAGACTTAGACTTCGGAGGAAATATAGTTGTGTGATTGTTGATATGAATGATGTGAATATTAAAGGGATGTTGGATAAAATTAAGTTTTATGTGGCGTATGGAGAGATTGATGATGAGACTATGGAGAAGTTGGTTAAGGAGAGGGGGGAATCGGTTCAAGGTCGGAAGATGGATGTTAAGTTGAGTGCTTCGGAGGTGGTTAAAGGTTTGAGAGATGGGAAGAAGCTTAGTGATTTGGGCTTGAAGGAATTTTTTAGATTGCATCCGCCTCGAGGAGGGATAGATTCGAAGATTCAGTATCCTAAAGGAGTTTTGGGGAATAATAAGAAAGATATTAATCAATTGATAGGGAGGATGGTTTAGGAAATGACTGGTGTATTTTATAGTAATGCTGGAGTTGAAGGAGTCTCTGTTGAAGATTTAGATGTCGGATCAAGATTTCAGACTAAAGATTTTTTCCCAAAGAAAATGACAGTTACTGAATTCAGGAATGGTGAACTTAGAACTATTAGTAAAGTTCCTGTGAGTGGAGAAATTAGAGAACATTATGGATTTTATCATCAATTAAATGGAGGAGAAGTTTGTATGCATCCGGAAGGGTTTATACTCTATGAACCTAGTAGGGCTGGACATGCTTTATTAAAATCTAGATTAGAAAATGAAAATCAAAAAAACTAAAAAACATACTGGGGCAAGAGGGCAGACGAATCATGGTCATGGAGCTCGTAAAAAGGCTAAGAAGAGTGGGCATAAGGGTGGGGTTGGGATGGCTGGGACTGGGAAACGTGCGGATCAAAAGAAAAGTCTTGTATTGAAGAAATATGGGAATAAGTATTTTGGTAGGAGAGGGATTACTAGTAGGCCGACGGCTAAGAAGAAGAATTTGGTGATTAATGTTGGGGATATTTCTAGGGATTATGTTGGGTTGGAGAAGAGGTTTGGGAAGGATGGGGTGTTGGAAATGGTTGGGTATAAGGTTTTGGGGAATGGGGAGATTAGTAGGAAGGTTAAGATTAAAGTTGATGAGGTTAGTGATGGGGCTCGAGAGAAGATTGAGAAAGCTGGTGGGAGTGTTGAGGTTTTGAATGAGAAAGAGAAAAGTGAGGTTGAATCAGTATCAGAAGTGGAAGAGAGTAATGAAGCTGATGAGTGATGGTTATTTAGAAAATGGTAGGAGATAATTTAGATGATGGATTGGAAAGGGTAGAGGGATATTACTTTGGAATTATCGGTGAGCGTCTAGGTGGGGGAAGTGTGGTTCATGACTTTACTACAGGATCAAGTTTTGTTTCTTGTCCTTATTTAACAGTTGGAGATTGTTTAGATGATCCAATGGATGCTATAGATTGTCCTCAAGATTATTTGAGTTGTGAGATTTATCAATCAAGAAATGAAGGAGAAAGTTTTAGAGCATAATGGCATTTGTTGACATATTGAAACATCTTCCAGAGGTTAAGAGTCCGCTGGAGAAGAAGTTGAGTTTTAATCTTAAACTTAGATGGACGTTGATTATACTTGCTGCTTTTTTTATAATGTCGAATATTGCACTTTATGGGGCGGATCCGGGTTTTCTGGAGCAGTTTGAGTTTCTTGCTGTGATTATGGGGACTAGTTTTGGTTCGATAATAACGTTGGGAATTGGGCCGATTGTTATGGCTAGTATTATTTTGCAGTTGCTTGTTGGGAGTCAGATATTGGAGATAGATACTTCAACACCAGAAGGTAAGAAGTTTTTTCAGGGATTGCAAAAGTTGATGGTGTTCTTTTTTATATTGTTTGAAGCAGTGATTTATGTTTTGATGGGGGGGATTAGGGCTGCGCCAGGGTTTACATATGTTGTGATGTTTCAGCTTGTCTTGGGGGGTTTGGCTGTTTTGTTTATGGATGAGATTTGTCAGAAATGGGGATTTGGTAGTGGAGTTAGTTTGTTTATAGCAGCAGGAGTTGGGTGGAGATTGATTACAGCTAGTTTTGGGTTCTTAGGGCCTGAAGGTAATTTTCAACCTACAGGAATGGTTATTGCTTTGATTGTTAGTTTGATGAATGCTGATAGCCAAGGGGCGATGTTGGCTTTTGCAGCGATTGCGGCCACTATAATATTGTTTTTGGTTGTTGTATGGGCGCAGAGTTTGAAGATTGAGATTCCATTGAGTTATGATAGACTTAGAGGTTATAGTATGAAGTGGCCATTGCAGTTTTTCTATGCGTCGGTTATTCCAGTTATATTGGCTTCGGCTTTGATTGCTAATTTTCAATTGTTTGGGGGGTTGTTGCAGCATTGGTTAGGACATCCGACAATAATTGGGAATATTGTTAATGGTCAGCCTGTTGATGGTTTCTTGTATTGGATTTCTAGTACGAATGTGGTTCAGAGAATAATTACAGGAAGTTGGGAGTGGTCGCTTCTTGGACAGACTTTGGGGCATATTGCTTTTTATATGTTCTTTTGTGCATTGTTCTCGGTGTTCTGGGTTAAGACTTCGGGGATGGATGCGTCGGCACAAGCGAAGAATATTTTGAATAGTGGGTTGCAGATTCCAGGGTTTAGGAAAGATCAGCGTATACTTGAGTCTATTTTACAGAGATATGTGACCCCTCTTACGGTTATGGGCGGGTTGGCTATTGGTCTTCTTGCTGCTCTTGCAGATGTGTTAGGAGCTTTGGTTGCGGGGACTGCTTTACTGTTGGGGATTATGATTACGTTCCAGTTCTATCAGAATATTGCGCAGCAACATGCGATGGATATGAATCCTGCGATGAAGAAGATGATGGGGGTTTAGTGAAGTTTTAAAAAAGGCTTTTTATTATTAAGATAAAGAAAGATGGCAATTATTGATATGATTCAGGCGAATCCGAGGACGGCGGTTATTGTGATATCGTTGTTGGTTACGGTTTTTATTACGACGGTTAGATATTTTATGACTGATAAGGAGAAGATGAAGGATATAAAGGCTCGGCAGAAAGAGCTTCGGAAGGAGATGAAGGAGTTTAAGCATGATCCCGAGAAGATGTTGGAGTTGAATCAGAAGATGTTGGAGGATTTTCCGGAGCAGATGAAGGAGAGTTTTAAACCGATGATGATTACTATGATTCCGATTTTGTTGATTTTTGGGTGGATGAGGGGAGTTTTTGCGTTGACTGCGATTGCAGATACTTGGTTGTGGTGGTATATTGGGGCTTCGATAATTTCTAGTATTTCTTTGAGTAAGGCTGTGGGGTTGCAGTGATTTGTTTCTTAGAAGTAGCCTAGAGATTTAGCAAATATTAATAGTAACGTCGCTAAAAGTATCCAGTAGAGAATTCTTGGGTCTATTTTTATTTGTCCTTTTTTATTATTCAACTCTAATAGTTTCTCTAATATACTAACTCTTTTTTCCATATCTGTATATGATTCTTTTAACTTTATAGATTTACCTATTTCCTCTAAAGACTTCCTGTTGTATTCAACTTTTTTGATTATATTTTCCCATCTTGATAAAATATAAGCGGCGATAATACCTATTATTGAGACAGAAATAATTGTAACAAATATTGTTACGGTTATCAAAGATATATTTTCTGTGTCTTTTAGATAAAATAATCCTATTGTTATCAATATGGCTACTATTGATATTAATATACTTATCAGATCTTTAACTTCCATTTTTATTTTTTCTTGCTTTTGCAATGTTTATTGTAGGCTATGCTTGTTATTAT
>CAZOQD010000045.1:0-6384 GCA_964581925.1 Candidatus Woesearchaeota archaeon | reverse complement strand
CCATACTAACCGGCCCATTAAAAATATTATTATCTATGACCACATCAGAAACTTCAAAAGCAGGACTCCCCCCACCAAAATGAATACCCACGGAAGGACTAGACGTAAGGTCAAACGTATTATTCTCAATCAATATATTATCAATAGTTTCTAAAGAAGAATCCAATACTAAAGTTGTCCCAAATGTTATAAACGTAAACCCTTCAATCTCCACATCAGAACTACTAATAACATGACTCCCCGTCAATGTAGTAGTCCCAGATCCGGCCCCAACAATTTTAACCCCTTTCCCAATCACTAAATCTTCTACATAAACTCCACCATCAACCTCAATCATATCCCCCTCGACCGCATTATCAATCGCATCCTGAATACTAGAATAATGAGCAGGAACCTCAACCAAATTATCATAATTACTCGCCCCTTTCGTAAGATCCGTGAAAACAAAACTCCCAACTCCGTCAGCAACCCTCTGCCAAGAATCATTATCATTACCAGCATCAGCCAAACTCGTAGTAATATCCTTCAACACCCCATTCTCATCAACAAGAGTTATTACCTCTCCACTATTTAGAAGCGATGTAAGAACATCAAAAACATAAAAACTATTCCCAGTTAAAGTCGTAAAATCAGGAACAACATGAACCTCTCCATCACTATCATTAATTCTCCAACCACTAATATCCAATGCACTACTTTCATTGTTATACAATTCTATCCACTCATTCTCAGAATCAACACCCTCCGGATTAATCTCAACTTCATTTATAAAAACAGACCCCAGAACAAAAGGCATGAAAAACAAAACCAAAAGAAACACCCAAAACCTTTTTTTCATTACAAAGTCAATCCTTAATTTTATATAAATCTAAGTTACTACTTATTTCAGATAAATAAAACATTTTATAATCTTACATCCCTTAAACAAATCAATGGATAAAATCCTAAACCAGTATTCAAAAGAGGAAGATATAAATCAAATATCCAAAAAGATTATAGAAAGCAATATAATTAAAACAACCCATTTCCATGAAAGAATCATAATCAGAAACATTCCAGAATTATTAGTAGACGAAACATTACCGAGAATAGAATTAATAAAATTAATCGACAAAAGGCAACACAAGAAAGATGTTGGCTACGACTTTTACTATTATCTTAGCAATACAAAAAACCTCAAATTATGTTTCATTCCATCAACCAATAAAACTCTTTTGATAAATGCAATACTAATCCATAGAAAATGGCAAAGTCTAATAAAATCAATAAAAAGAAGAAATTAACCAACCACCAACGGAACATTCGCTAAAGGAACCGCCCTCTCAAAATTTCTAGTCTTAAGTAAAGCAAGTAATGCCACTGCCCCCCTATTTTCCCTAACAACCAACTCAGCATCCTCCAACTCAGAAAGAATACTAGACTCAACCCCCACAGTTTCCAAAAACTCAGATATATTCTGAAACTCAACACTAACAATCTTCCCTTCATTGGTAAAATCCAATATCAAATCTCCGACCTCAGTACTCCCACTAACAACCTCATTATCCTTTTTCCTAGAAATAATCAAACTATCAGCAATACTATCGTAACTAAAACCAACACCCTTATCCATATCAAACAACAATCACCAAACTATTTAAATCTAACCCACTCAAATACGTGCGGGCTACACCAAATCAAACAACATCAAACACAATCCTCTCACCAATCGCATTCCCCGCTTCATCCATCACCATAACATCAACCTCATGATGCCCCATCTTAAAACTAACTTTCTTCACACACATCCCATTCTTCAACCTACTACAAATCCTCTTCCACCTAGGCCGCCTAGCATTATTATCCAAAATACTAACCTCATCCAGATTATCTTCATCCAAATCTATCTCAAAATAAATATATTTATTATATCTCCCCTCTCCTTGAAACCAATAACTATCTATATTATTAATAATCGGAGCATCCAAAGCCATAACCAAAACTACAGAACTTACTACAATCAACAACCCTATTATAATACCTCTTTTCATATTACCTCCTTTCAAAGATTTATTTTCTAAAATCTATTTCAACAAATATCTCTTAAGAAAGAATCCTTAAGATATATATCTCAAAACATAGATAAAAGAAAATATACTATAGGATATATAAAACTGAGTTACTACTTATTCCTGATAAATAAGGAAAGTATTTAAATCAATTACTAATATCAACTAAAAAACAACAATTTAGAAAGTTTTAAATATAATCAATACCTAACAATATTGTGTATCCAAGGTAAGGAGTTCGTCAACGAAAGTTGGGGGGCGTACTTACATTATGTCTATTAGGACCACAGATACACTATCTTTTCAAATATTCTTCAATGTCTTCCAAACTTATTTTAACATAACAATCCATTTCGTTTTTATTATCTAAACCCCTTAACTGATCCTGATCTATCTGCAACAACAATGGAATAATCGTTAGTAAATATATCAGAACCACTAACATCAATTTCAAACTCCATTCATTAAAGAAAAAATAAACCCAATCTATACTAGACAACATCAAACACAATTCTCTCAGCAATCGCATTCCCAGCCTCATCCATTATCTGAACATCAACCTCATGATACCCACTCCTAAAGCTAACTTTCCTAATGCACATTCCATCTCTTAACCTAGAACATATCCTCTTCCATTTAGGCCTTCTAGCACTATTATCATATACACTAACTTCATCAAGATTATCCTCAATCAAATCTATCTCAAAATAGATATACCTATTATTACGATCCTCTCCCTGCCGCCAATAATTATCTATATTATTTATCACAGGATCAGTCACATCAACATCAAGTGTCAGATGCCTACTAATAGCAATATTTCCAGCAATATCCTCAAGCACAAACCAATATTCTATTTCTTGTCCATCAAAATCATCAACATTAGCATTTATCTCACAATTCCATTTACTTCTATGTAATTCACATAAACTTAAATCAACAATCCCTTCACGAAACCCACCAATCAAATTCCCATAATTTAATACTAAACTATCTGGATTATCTTCTTTAAACTCCACATTAAACCTACCATTAGCAAATCCTTTTTTAGGGCTGGTCTTACCAATCTTAGGTTTCTTACTATCTACAAAAAAACTCACCAAATATTCATTCTCATTCCCATTTCTATCCTTTCCAGTTATAGTCAAATCATTCAACCCCTCCTTAAGACTCCTCTCCCTAGAATAATCTAAACTTAAACTCACAAGCCTCTTCCACCGACCACGCCCATTTATATTATCCAAGTAGGACATAGTAGCCGGCTCATTACTACTTATATCAAACAAAACCTTCCTACCACCATAAACACCATCTTGAACAGGACTATTAATTATCAAATCTGGAGCAGTCACATCAATATCTGCAGTCCCACCAAGATTTGTACAAGCACCTAAATCCCTACATCTATCAAAATTAGTTGGATTTAAATTATCAGTTACACAAATCTGGCATGTATCATGCCAACAAGTATATCTAGGATTATTAGCATCAGGAACACTCTCCCCATAACTAAGACACAAGTTTTGATATGCCGATACATAACTAACCGAAAACAAGACCACAACAAACACGGCTAAACTAACAGCTGTAACAATCATACCTTTCCTTACTATTTCTTTTGTCATTTTCTTATCTATTTGATTTATCATTACTAACCCCTCTCTTATTTTTCTCTTCATTTTTATGATGTTCATGAATATAAATACCTCTTTTTCCCGTGGGTTAAAATATAAATTAAAGTAAAAAAATTAAAAAAATTTCAATTTAAATTGCTTCTCCCCAGAAGTTGATATTTCCACTATCGAAATCTCCGTTACATGGCTCAGGCAAGTCTAGTCTGAAAGTTATTGCTAACTCTGCTCCAGGTGTTAAAAGGTTACCGTCAGAATAATCTGCAGGTACAGCACTAGTTTGTATAATCTCGAAAGCACCATAGAATGGTGTAGGATTATTGAAACCAGTTGCATATCCTATTGGAACATAGTTCTCTGCATCAGCTCTTGCATCATCAGCACTTGAGTAAGCACCACTTGTAGCAAAGTAATCAAAGTTAGTCAATGCTAACTGATTTGTTGTTGGACAAGCAGCTCCAGAACTTGATGAATCATAAAAGTCAGTTCCCGATATAAACATATCAAGTCTAACTCCAGAACCATCGTCTGCATCATTACCTACCAATAGAGTTTCAGAATAACTTTGTGTTCCAGGTCTAACATCATCAAATGTCAAATCTCCATCAATGCTCAAAGCAATAACAGGATTTAGGAACCAGTATTCGTTCTCATCTACAGTTGAAGACAAACCATCAAGGTCTTCTGCTTCAACAGTAAACCAGTACTCACCATAGTGACTATCAGGAGTCTCAACAGTGAAAGTACAAGTATAGTAGTCCATAGTATCAGCATCGAACGCAGTTAAAGATTCTTCTAAAATTCTTGCATTACAAGAAGTATCAAGAGTCTCTCCATCTGTGTGTCCGAATTGTTTCTGACAATTAACTTCAATATCATTACCAACACCCTGAACATCTCCTAATGTACCAAATACATCAGATATCTTCTCAATTCCATTCTTATCCTTTACAAGAACTTCGTATTCAAGAACTTCACCTTCGAAAGCATAGTTATTCTGTCTTTCAGTCAATCTCGTACCAGGTCCAGAAACTCTCCCAGGTTCAGTATTATCTTCTTCAACTACTCGAGTATCACACATCCAAATATTTGGAGCATAATCTTCAGTAACTATATCGATTCCTACACCGATACCAACATCATTAGCAAAAACTAATGGTAAGATAGACATTACAAGCATAGCCATAGCCATTACGCTAAATAGCTTTTTCATTTTTCTTATTATTTAAACCTCCTTACAATCAATTTAAGCACAAACCCACCAAACCCATTCCCCCAAACCACACCCTCGCCAGACCCATTAATCCTCAACATTCCACCCATCCCAGATATCTCTTTTGTGTAACTCATAAATTACACTCTTCATCTTTCTTTATAAAGAAATTTTTGATAAGAAATATATATCTCTAAGTATACAAGATGTTCTCACTCAAAATTGATACTACTTTTTACCCAAGTTTTCATATGATAAAAACCCAATATAACAATTTATTTATATCTCAATTAGCCCATAAAAAAATGTCCAACATAACAATTAATCACAAAATAAATAGCATTAACTATTCTTTGGATCTTGCAACAAATGTAGCAACAGCCGAAATAGAATTATCCAGTTTTATTATTGTAGGTGGAACTTCTGGATCCGGAACATATTTCAAAGACCCAATGGGCGAAAGCTTCTGTCTAAGGTTAAATAAAACTGATTTCAACGACACAACTGGCGAGGATTGGGACGGTACCAAAGAAGGTCTAGAACAATTAAAAACAAAAAAGAGTTTAGTAGGAACCGTTTATGAATTCGATCTAAAAAAGAAGCCCTAATAACAACTTATATAAATCAGTAATTCTTAGAACAATCATGGAAACAATTAATCCACTTACTAAAAAAGAGATATTCACCTCAATAGTTAACAGACTTCATCAATTAGAAAAACAAGTTCAAGAGTTATCAAAAAACAAACAATTATCATCAACACCTCTAACTGATTTATGGGACAACGAGTATGATGAAAGATGGAACAATTGTTAGTCAAAGAGATATAGTTCTAATTCCTTTTCCACATACAAACTTAAAAGAATTCCAGATGAGACCTGCGCTAGTATTATCAAGAAAACAGTATAACATTAATAATAACGATTTCATCTGCTGTGCACTAACTTCCAATCCAAAAAGTTTTATTATGGAATACCTATCTCAAATAAAGACCTAGATTTTGGCAATTTAAATTTTGAAAGTATAATAATACCTAGTAAAGTTTTCACTTCTCATAAAAATTCAATAATAAAAAGATTAGGAAAAATCAACATTAACAAAGGCAGAGAAGTTATACGCTTCTTAAAATTAAGAATAGAAATAGAAGAATGACTGAATCAAAACCCTTTAATACCCCCAACCCCCCCTCATTTAATGGAACAAAACCAAACCCAAACCAAAAACCAATCGCCCCAATCACCAAAATCAAAGAACCCAAAAGCCACCGTCCTATTCTCCGGAGGCCTAGACAGTCGTCTAGCCGTTAAAGTCCTACAAGATCAAAACGTAGACGTAGAAACTTTATTCTTCGAACTTCCCTTCGCCGGCGGTTGCTGCGCAGACACCTCCTGCACCATAAATTTTTCATAACAAGAAAAAATAAAACACATCATATAAAACGTAATGTCAGGACCTTTATTCCATTAATACCTAGAAATAATAAAAAACCCAT
>CAZOQD010000044.1:0-6406 GCA_964581925.1 Candidatus Woesearchaeota archaeon | reverse complement strand
TCCACATCTATATCCTTAGCTCCCTGCTCATCAACATCAATCTCAAAACTATCCGCACTAACTACTACATTCTCAGCTATTTCATCAATCTCATCATCCCCAAGTTTCCCAACCTCTCTCTGAACTCTATCCACATCAATCTGATTTATATCCAGCTGAACACCCTCATCCACTCCAGAAATAACCATCCCAGTAATAAACATATTCTCTAAATCTTCACCCTCATTATCCAAACCCTCCACTAAATCAGGTTCAACTTCCACACCATCTTCCCCATCTATCTTAGTATCTCCTAAATCTTCAGAACCTAATGATTCATCACCTTCACTCTCAGACTCACTACCTCCATTACTAGAATCATTTTCTCCCTCATCTTCAATTACTTCTCCCTCACCACTTTCATCAACTACTTCCTCATCACCATTCCCATCTCCAGCCTCATCACCAACCCCCTCAACCATCTCATCTTCACCAACCTCTCCCTCATCAACCCCTCCATCCTCAACCACTTCCTCAATACCATCCCCCAAAACCTCCTCCTCACTCAAAACCCCTTCTTCAATCAACTTCTCCCCAGCATCTTCAATAAAATTATCATAATCCAACAAGTCAAAATACAAACGTATATTCCCATTATCCAACAAAAAGTCCATCCTCTCGTTTTTATTTCCCCCAATTACCTGCCCCCCAATAACTATAGGCTTTTTTATCTCCAAACCAATCTCATTATCAAACCCTTCACTCACTTCATCTACATAAATCTCACTTGAAACAAAACCAATAATTTTAGAAGAAGAAAAACTTATAGGATTAGACACAAACTCACTAGAAATAATATTCCTATCAGAAACATTAATCAAAAAAACACTCAACACAATAATAATTGTGACAGCTAGCAAGGCAGTCAAACCACGAAATTTATTAGGTTTAGCCCCCTTGCTAGCTTTTGTTACACCACTATGAAATAAATTAAAATTATCTTTTACACCACGCTTATTAGGGTCCTTCATCCCCAGATATCTCTTCTTTACTTTGCCATCCTTATCTCTATATGACTCATAATAATAAGGACCGTAAACATGATTACCTCTTTTTATATACCTCTTAAATACCATGTTTGTGGTGTAACAATAGAACTAACCAATTTTCCTTTAAAAACCTTATCCCAAAAACCACATCCTCAATAATTATTTACACCACAAAATTTCATCAAAAATCTAAGAAAAGGAATCAAATATAAAGAAATCCAACCCCATAAATCACAGATAAAGTTATAAATTATCATAAATTCATTTCTTAATGAAAAGAGAGCTACCCGAATTAAGTATAATCCTACCTTGTAGAAATGAAGAACAAGCTTTACCAACTTGCTTAAATCAAATAAAAGAAATAATAAAGAAAGAAAAATTAAATGCTGAAATTATAGTATCAGATTCTTCAACAGACAAAAGCCCAGAGATCGCAATGAAAAGCGGTGTAACCCTAGTTAAACATAACAAAGAAGGATATGGAAATGCATATTTAGAAGGATTCAAAAAAGCAAAAGGAAAATACATCTTCATGGCAGACTCAGATCTATCCTATGACTTCAATTACATTCCTAAATTCCTAAATTCCTTAAAAGAAAACAACGACTTAGTAATTGGAAACCGTTTTTCAAACAAGATGGAAAAAAACTCTATGCCCTTAACGCACAAATACTTAGGAAACCCAATCCTATCGTTTACCCTACGCTTACTTTTCCAAACAAAAATAAAAGATTCCCATTGCGGAATGCGCGCAATAAAGAAAGAAGCATTAGAAAAACTAAACTTACAAACTACTGGAATGGAACTAGCCTCTGAAATGATAATCAAAGCATTAAAAAATAATCTAAAAATAAAAGAAATACCTATAAGTTATAAAAAACGGGTTGGAAACTCCAAACTCAACCCAATTTCAGACGCTTGGAGACATTTCAGATTCATGTTGCTATACAACCCACTATTTCTATTCTTCATCCCGGGACTTATCTTTTTACTAATTGGAATTAACACATTCATACTCTTATATGCAGGAAAACTACAAATCCTAGGAATCCAACTCTACATTCACCCACTATTCCTCTCATCACTTCTCATTATTACCGGCTATCAACTCATAATATTCTCAATCTTCGCAAAAACCTATGCAATAACCCATCTAAATGAGCAACCAATCTTCAAAAACCTCTACAAACACTTAACCTTAGAAAAAGCCCTAATCTTAGGCACTACCATAACATTCATAGGACTATTAATCTATTTTTCAATCTTCTACAATTGGATAAACACAAACCTAGGAAACCTAAATCAAATAAAAAACTCTATCTTGGCCCTAACTCTCACGACAATAGGAATCCAAACAATTTTCTCAGCATTCATACTAAGCATCTTAGGAATTGAAGAAAAATGAGACGAAGTCTAAATAAAGGAGGGTTGCATCTAGGGAACCTTGGTTCCCTGGATTAGGAATTGAAGAAAAATGATAACAAACCAATCAAATAAAAAAATAGCAATCTTCCACAACGCATTAGATAACATAGGCGGAGCAGAACTAGTAGACCTAATCCTGGCAAAAGAACTAAACGCAGATATCTACACAACAAACATAAACAAAGAAAAAATAGAAAAACTAGGATACAACACGGAAAACATATACTCTATAGGAAAAGTCCCAATAAACGCCCCATTCAGACAAGAAGCCATCTATTGGAGATTCAGATTCTTAAACATAGAAAAAAAATTCAAAAAAAAATACAATTTTTACATAATCGGAGGAGATTGGGCCATGTCCGCCGCCATTAATAACAAACCACATATCTGGTACGTTTACTCTCCAACAAGAGAAATCTGGGACTTATACAAATATACAAAAAATAAAATACCTCACCAACTATCCAAACTCCTATTTTCCATCTGGGTATTAACAAGAAGAAAAATAAACTATCAAGATTCAAAAAAAGTAAAAAACCTAGTAGCAATTTCAGAAAGAGTCAAATTCAGAATCAAAAAATATCTAAAAAGAGAATCAACAATAATCTACCCTCCAACAGAAACAAATCTATACAAAAATAAAAAATCTAAAAATTACTGGCTATCTGTAAACAGATTAATAGATCACAAGAGAGTCGAACTACAAATAAAAGCATTCAAAAACCTACCAAATGAAAAACTAATAATTATAGGTAGCTATGAATCATCAAAACATTTCGAAAGATATGCAAATTACATCAAAAAGTCAAAACCCAAAAACGTAGAAATAAAAAGCTGGGCCTCACAAGAAGAACTAATCAACCTATATTCTGAATGCAAAGGATTTTTAACTACCTCCTTAGATGAAGATTATGGAATGACTCCCATAGAAGCAATGGCATCAGGAAAACCAGTAATAGCACCGAACGAAGGAGGATACAAAGAAACAATAACTAATCAAACAGGAATATTAATCGATAAAATAACTCCTGATAAAATCAAAGAAGCCATAATCAATATAAACCAAAAATTAGCAAGAAACCCTAACCAATTTATCAAGCCTTGTCAAAACCAAGCAAAAAAATTCGATACCCAAGTTTTTATAAAAAAAATGAAAAAAGAAATCAATTACAATGACAAAAATAGCAATAATCCACGATGATTTCTCAGTAACTGGAGGAGGAGAAAAACTTCTAGGACTTTTAGCAAGAGAGCTCAACAATAAGGGATTCAAAACAGACATAATTACATTCGACATATCCGAAGAAACAAAAAAAATAATTCCAAATGATATAAACATAATAACTTTAAAAGATAATAAATACACAAAAAATGACAAGGGCAGAGAATTATTTGCAAAACTAAATCTAAAAAACCAGTACGATCTCTACCTCTTCTCGGGACATAACTGCATCTACACAGCAAAGAATCACAAACCAAATCTATTATACAATCACAACATTCCAGAATCAGAACTCAAGAAAACAAATAAAAAACAAAAAGATAAAGAAAATAAAATACACCAAACAAACCTAAAATTAGAATCAATCACTAAATCATCATCAGAGAAAATCTGGAAAAGATTACACAAATTAAAAAACAAATTTATAATAAAAAAAATCCCAAAGAAAATATCATTCAAGCTAGATACTTTAAGATACCTACTCCTATACATACTTAACGCAGAAAATATTAAAAACAAGATAGAAACAACTAACCACAAAGAAAATATCAAACAAATACAAAAAATAATTGTCAACAGCAAAAACATCCAAAATAAAATAAAAAACATATACAACAAAGAATCAATAGTAATCTACCCTCCAATCGAAACCTCGAAATATAAACACAAACTCCCTAAAAACTATTGGCTTTCAATAAATCGAATAACTCCCTTAAAAAGAATAGAACTACAACTAAAAACATTCTCAAAACTACCTAAAGAAAAGCTCTTCATAATAGGAAACATTGAAAATAATAATTACTACAATTTTCTAAAAAAACAGAAACCAAATAACGTTACATTCCTTAAAACAATTCCAGAAATAGAATTAGTAAAAAAGTTAAGTGAATGTAAGGGACTTTTATTTACAGCAAAAGATGAAGATTTTGGGATGTCCCCTGTAGAAGCAATGGCCTCTGGAAAACCGGTTATAGCTCCAAATGAGGGAGGATACAAAGAAACAGTAACAAATAAAACTGGAATATTAATAGATGATATAGATCCTGATAAAATTATACGGGCAATTAATGAAATAAATAACAAATTAAGGAAAGATTCAAATCACTACAAAAAAGATTCTCTAAAAAGAGCAAAGAAATTTGACACAGAAATTTTTATTAAAGAAATAAAAAAGGAGATTAATTCTACCCTAAATATCTTCTTAAAAAATGATATAATGAAGGATTTAATTTCTTAATGTTTAATCCAACCAAACCAGCAATTCTATCTATTTTCAATTTAATATTATTAATAATATCCTCCAAAGAATAAAAAGGTAAAATTTTTGTAATAAGAAAGTATCTAATTTTACTATTAGTTTCAAATTTTCTTGATGCGGCAGGCCTATTAGACAAATCTATTTTATCAGCAAGTCTAAAATTATATAACCATTCATTGTTATATTGACTATCTCCTTCCCAGGGTTTTGGAAAACTCAAAAAATGATAAATCGCCCCAAAAATCCTTTTCTTACCAATATTATGTCTAATGCCATTTGGAATATTTCCAAGGTAATAATTAATAGGAACATTATACAATTCAGGAAGAAAATTAAACTTATTATAAAAATATAGATTAAATATTCCTTGATCTCCAAAAGATGTAAATTTTCCAAACAAGATGCATAAATTTCTTAATCTATTAAAATCATAATCTCTAATAATCTTGGTATCAAATACCATAACACCTGCACAAAAAGAATATTTATTTAAATTATAATTCTTAAAAAAATATGAACTTTCAGGAAGAAATTCATCATAAATTCTCATACCAATATTTTTTCCAGCAGAAAAGCCTGAATATAATAATAATGGGTCTAAAGAGCTTTTAACAATAATATCAGCATCTAAATAAATTACTTTTTGCCACTTTCTAAATTCAGTTGTAAATAAGTAAAATTTTGATAATGCAGATGTTGGAAATCTACTTTCCCATAATTTTCCTTTAACAACCGGTTTGCATTTTTTAATTAATATACCCTTATCCCTAAACCATGCCAGTTTAGATTCAGGAATATTATGGGCCAACAACATATAATCTCCCTTCCAACCAGAATTCCAATAAACACTACTAAAAAATTGTTTAGCCTGATCTATATAATTTTCATCAGCTAATGTAACTAACAAATCCATGTTAATTACCTTTCTTTAAAAAATTACACATTTTAGGATACCTCCTATTCAAAAAAATTCCAACTAAACCAAGAATCTTATGATATAATCGAAACATAACTCTATGAAAATTTCTGACAATACCATATAAAATAACTATTTTAAGCTTAAGGAAATCATAATAGTTCCACTTAAATGATGCTATAGGTCTATCAATTAGATTAATCCCATCTGAAAATCTAAGATTATGTTTCCATTCCTCATAACAATCTGATTCCTTCTCCCAAGGTTTAATATTATGAATAAAATGGATAACAATCCCATTTATATCCTTTCCTGAAATATTTAGATAAGACTTAAAAAAATTTGCATTAACATTATATGCCACAGAAAGACTTTTCCATTTTTTATAAAAAAATAAACTTAAGATACCATCATCTGCTTTTATAATAAAACCATATCTATCTAACAATTTCTTTAAGTTAAAAAAAGTATCATCTCTAATTATCGATGTATTAAATACAATTAAACCTGAGTTAAAAGCTTTATCATTAAAATCATACTTTTTCCTTAACTCAGAA